>DAIOGL010000032.1:0-14430 GCA_036745235.1 Sulfuritalea sp. | reverse complement strand
CGGCAACACTTGCGAGCGCTGCGGCCGTCCCCAGGAGGCCGCCGGCCGCGCAGCTGCGGCGGCGAAACCTTCGCTGCCGGCAATGTCCCGGGCGATCTGGAGATTGTTGTAGCGCATCGCCCAGCGCAGCGCGTCGTCGCCCTGCTCGTTGACGATATCGGGCCGGGCTCCGGCAGCCAGCAGTGCCTTGGCAATCGATTCCTTGCCCTCGCGCGCGGCCATCATCAGCGGCGTCGAGCCGTTGGTGGAAAGCGCATTGACGTCGGCGCCGCGTTCGAGCAGGTAGGCCAGCACCTCTGTGTGTCCGGCGAAGGCGGCGTAGTGAAGGGCTGCCCATTCCCTGCCCGCGCGATTCATGCGCGCGCCATGCTCCACCAGCCAGCGCACCGCTTCGAGGCGGCCCTTCCACGCCGCATGCAGCAGTGCCTGCTCGCCGAACGAATTGGTCTTGTTGACGTCTGCGCCATGCGAGAAGAACAATTCCATCATTGGAATATTGCCTTCCCAGGCACCGATCATAAGGCCCGTGCCAATCAGCCTGCCTTCGAAATCCGGCGCCAGGCCGGCCTCCAGCCAATCGCGCGCCTGGGCCAGATCGCCACGCTCGATGGCGACCGAAAAGCTCGTTGCATCGGGCAGGCTCGCAGCCCTGGCGGGCGTGAGCGCCACCGACAACACCAGCAAAACAGTAAGAATTCCCATGGCAACCAGTATAGAGAATCGCAGCGGGCATCAAACCCCTAGAATTGTTCCAATGCCGCTCTACCTTGCCCTGCTGCTGAGTTTCGCCCTGCACGCCAGCCTGGTCGTCGTGCCGAGCTGGCTCGCGACGCAACAGCACCCCCTGCCCGCCGCAAGCATCGAAGCACGACTGACGCGGCCTGCCGCCCCCGGAGCGATGGCGGAAGCCGTCAGCACAGAGACCGCCAGCGGCGAAAGCGCCAATCCGGCCGATGCCGCCCCGCCGCACAACTTGCAGGGCCGCGCCCTCAGCCGAGCGCAAGCCGCGCTCTCGAAACATCTGTTCTATCCCCCTGAGGCCGTTGCCCTCGGACTAGAAGGCGAAGTCGTCCTGCTGCTGATCCTCAGCGACAACGGCCGCGTGGTTTCTGCTGCCGTCGCGCGCAGTTCAGGCCACGCCCTGCTCGACAGGGCGGCACTTGACGCCGCCCAGCACATCGGCGTCCTGCCCGGCAGCCCGCGTCAAACGCTCTTTCCGGTGAGCTTCCGCTTGCGCTGATCATCCGTAGCGGCGAGGTCAGCGTCTTTTGCTGGCCCGCCCGCTACGCAGGGGCTTCATCAGGCGGGATTGTCGATATCGACGAACGCGACATCGATGCCGAAGCTCTCCGCGAGATGCGCCCCCAGCGCCTCCACGCCATAGCGCTCCGTGGCGTGATGACCCGCAGCGATGAAGGCCATCCCGGTTTCGCGCGCCAGATGCGTGGTCTGTTCCGAAATCTCGCCCGAGATGAATACATCGGCACCCGTCGCAAGTGCCGCTTCGAAATAGTCCTGCGCCCCGCCGCTGCACCATGCGATGCGAGCCACCTTGCGCGACGGCTCGCCGATCAGCAGCGGCGCGCGGTCGAGCACCTGCTCCATCCGCTGCACCAGCTTTCCCGCTAGAGTCGGCGCTGATGGCACGCCGAAGAAACCGATATCCTGCTCGCCGAAGCGGCCGCCGATTTCCCAGTCGAAACGCAGCGCCAGTTGCGCGTTGTTTCCCAGCGTCGGATGCGCATCCAGCGGCAAATGGTAGGCAAACAGGTTGATATCGTGGGCCAGCAGGCGCGCCATGCGCTGCCTGCGAAAGCCCGTGACGCGGCCGTCCTCGCCCTTCCAGAACCAGCCGTGATGCACCAGCAGTGCGTCCGCCCGGCGCTCGATGGCCGCCTCGATCAGCGCCTGGCTGGCGGTGACTCCGCAAACGACGCGCTGCACCTGCTCGCGGCCTTCCACTTGCAGTCCATTTGGGCAATAATCGCGGAAGCGCGCGGCTTCCAGCAGAGAGTCCAGATAAGCGCGAAGATCCTCGCGTAACACTGCATCACCCAACATCATTTGCGCCCCGTCCGCCCGTCCGCCGGTCCCCCGCGGAGCCGGGGACATAACGAAAACCCGAAAATACAAATTATGCGCCGCCTTTGGCTTGTTTTTGCCCAGACCATCACCGTTTGCGTCGCCATCCTGTTCGTTGTCAAGACGCTGAAACCCGAGTGGCTGAACCAACTGCCTGCCGCGGGCGGCGGCGTGTCGGAAGTGGCGACAGTGATTGAAGCTCCCGCCGGCAGCGAAATGCATCGCCCGGGTTCCTACGCTGACGCGGCGAAGAAAGCGGTTCCGGCGGTGGTGCATATCTTCACCAGCCAGGAAGTGAAGGGCCCGCGCCATCCCTTCATCAACGATCCGATTTTCCGCCATTTCTTCGGCGACCGCTTCGGCGAACAGACGCAGCGCCGCTCGGGGCTGGGCAGCGGCGTGGTGGTCTCGCCCGAAGGCTACATCCTGACCAACTTCCATGTAATCGACGGCGCCGATGAAATCGAGGTCGCGCACAACGATGGCCGCAAGTACAAGGCGAACGTGGTGGGCTCGGACCCCGAATCCGACCTGGCGGTGCTGCGCATTCCCGCCGATCACAAGTTGCCGGTGATCGCCTTCGGCAGCAGCGATACGCTACGCGTCGGCGACGTGGTGCTGGCCATCGGCAATCCGTTCGGCGTCGGCCAGACGGTGACCTCGGGCATCGTCTCCGCTCTGGGCCGCTCGCACCTCGGCATCAACACGTTCGAAAACTTCATCCAGACCGACGCGGCGATCAACCCGGGCAATTCCGGCGGTGCGCTGGTCGATGCCAATGGTCATCTGGTGGGCATCAACACGGCAATCTATTCGCAAAGCGGCGGCTCGATGGGCATCGGCTTTGCAATTCCGGTCTCATTGGCGAAAAACGTGATGGAGCAGATCGTCAAGACAGGCGGCGTGACGCGCGGCTGGGTCGGCATCGAGGTGCAGGAACTCACGCCGGAGCTTGCCGAATCCTTCAAGCTGTCAGGTACCGAGGGCGCGCTGATTGCGGGCGTGATGCGCGGCAGCCCGGCCGACAAGGCCGGCATCAAGCCGGGAGACGTCCTCACCCAGGTGGCCGGCAAGCGGGTAAAAGACGCCCAGGTGATGCTGGAACTGATCGCCGCGCTGGAGCCGGGCAAGACCGCGCGCTTCGAGCTCAAGCGCGACGGCCGCGAAGTGCCGGTCGAGGTCACCATCGGCAAGCGGCCGCGGCCGCCGAGGGAATAGCGCGGCTATCTGAGCGAGGCGTTGAGCGCCTCGAGCGCTTTGCTGCCGGGACACAAGTAGGCGTCGCCGAGCTGGTTGAGCGGCTTCTCCACCGTGTTCAGATGGCGATGCAGGTCCTCGGCGCCGGTATCGACGTAGAGCAGCCCGGTAACGATCTCGCCCAGCGCATGTCTTTCCTGGAGATGATTCATTGCGCCGACGCGATCCGACGGATCGTAGTCCTTGTCCAGCTTGCGCAGATGCAGCACCGAACCGTCATGCTGCACGATGCGGCGCAATTCCCCGGGAGCGTATGTGGCGCTGATCTGGTCGCGCGGCAGGATCACGTCGAGGCGATTCACGGCGTCGTTGTGCTCGCGCACATAGTCGTAGCTCTTGGTCGAGCCGGGGTGGTTGTTGAAGGTCACGCAGGGACTGATGACGTCGATGAAGGCGGGCCCGCGGTGACGCAGCGCGCCCTTGATCAGCGGTATCAGCTGTTCCTTGTCGCCCGAGAAACTGCGGGCGACAAAGGTGGCGCCCAATTGCAGCGCAAGGGCGACCAGGTCGATCGGCGTATCGCTATTGACCACGCCGCGCTTGCTCTTCGAACCCTTGTCGGCGGTGGCGGAAAACTGTCCCTTGGTCAGGCCATAGACGCCGTTGTTCTCGACGATGTAGGTCATGTTCACGCCGCGCCGCATGGCGTGGGCGAACTGCCCGATGCCGATCGAGGCCGAATCGCCGTCCCCCGAGATGCCCATGTAGGTCAGGTCGCGGTTGGCAAGCGCGGCTCCCGTCAGTACCGACGGCATGCGCCCGTGCGTGGTGTTGAAACCGTGGGAGGCGCCGAGGAAGTAATCCGGCGTCTTCGACGAGCAGCCGATGCCGGAGAGCTTGGCGACCCGGTGCGGCTCGATGTCGAGGTCGAAGCAGGCCTGCACGATCGCCGCACTGATCGAATCGTGACCGCAGCCGGCGCACAGGGTCGAAATGGCCCCTTCATAGTCGCGCCGCGTGTAGCCGAGCGTATTGCGCGGCGCGTCGGGCCGCAGCAGTTTGGGTTTGGCGAGATAGGTCATGAGGCCACCTGTTTGCGAATGGGGGTCACCTTGTGTTCCGAAAGCGCGTCGGCGATCTTGCCCGAGATGAAGCGGGCGGTGATCGGTGTTCCGTCGTAGTGCAATACGCGAATGAGGCGTTTCGGATCGACCTCGCCTTCGGTCAGCAGCAGCATGCGCAGTTGTCCGCTCTCGTTCTGCTCGACGACGAAGACATGGTCATGCTCGTCGATGAAGTCGATCACTTCATCGGCAAACGGGAAGCCGCGCACGCGCAGCGTATCGACATGGATGCCCTGCGCTTCGAGCAGGACCGATGCCTCCGCCATCGCCGCGCTGGTGGAGCCGTAATAGATGGCGCCGAAGCGGGTGGGCTGCGAAGCGGGCTTCAGCACCGGCGCCGGCACCAGCTTCTTCGCCGTTTCGAGCTTGCGCCGCAGACGCTCCATGTTGTAGGTGTAGTCGGTCCCCGCCTCGCTGTACTTGGCGTAGGCGTTGCGCGTGGTGCCGCGGCTGAAAAAGGCGCCCTTGGTGGGGTGCGTGCCGGGAATTGTGCGCCACGGAATGCCGTCGCCGTCCACGTCGAGATAGCGTCCGAAATTCTTGCCTGCTTCGAGCTCTTCGGCGGTCATCACCTTGCCGCGATCGTAGCGACGCTGATCGTCCCAGTCGAATGGCTTGCACAGGCGATCATTCATGCCGATGTCGAGGTCGAGCAGGACGAATACCGGGGTCTGCAGGCGATCCGCCAGGTCGAACGCCTGGGCGCCCAGCGTGAAGCACTCGTAGGGGTCTTCGGGAAACAGCAGCACGTGCTTGGTGTCGCCGTGCGAAGCGTAGGCGCAGGAAATCAGATCGGATTGCTGCGTGCGCGTCGGCATGCCGGTGGAGGGGCCGCCGCGCTGAACGTCGAAGATGACGGCCGGCACTTCGGCAAAATAGGCCAAGCCGAAGAATTCCTGCATCAGGGAAATGCCGGGGCCGGAGGTGGCCGTGAAGGCGCGCGCGCCGTTCCACGACGCGCCGATCACCATGCCGATCGAGGCCAGTTCATCTTCGGCCTGAACCACGGCATAGCGGGCCATGCCGTTGTCCGGATCGGTGCGGAACTTGCGGCAATAGCTGCTGAAGGCCTCGATCACCGAGGTGGATGGCGTAATCGGGTACCAGGCAGCCACCGTGGCGCCGCCGTAAACAGCGCCCAAGCCGCAGGCATCGTTGCCGTTGACGAAAATCTTGTCGCCGACGCCGTTGGAGCGCTCCACGCGCAGGCCGATCGGGCAGGCAAGGGTCGCCTTGGCGTGGTCATAGCCGAGCTTGAGGGCGTTGACGTTGGCGCCGATCAGCTTGTCCTTGCCGCGATACTGATCCGCAATCAGCTTCTCGACACTCGCGAGGTCCATGTCGAGCAGCGCCGTGAGCGCGCCGACGTACATGATGTTCTTGAACAGCTGCCGCTGCCGCGGATCGGTGTATTCGCGATTGCAGATTTCGGTGAGGGGAATTCCGAGCACCGTGATGTCTTCACGAAACCTCGAGCGGGGCAGCGATTTGGTCGAATCGTACAAGAGGTATCCCCCCGGTTCGATCTCGGCGATGTCGCGATCCCAGGTCTGCGGATTCATCGCGACCATCAGGTCGCAACCGCCGCGGCGCCCGAGCCAGCCCGCGGCCGAGACGCGCATTTCATACCACGTCGGCATGCCCTGGATGTTCGACGGGAAGATGTTGCGCGGCGCCACCGGCACGCCCATGCGCATGATGGCGCGCGCGAAGAGTTCGTTGGCGGAGGCCGAACCGGACCCGTTGACGTTGGCGAACTTGATGACGAAATCGTTGCTGCTCTGGATTGGCTTGGTGGCGCTCATGTCTTTCTCACCTCGGTTCCGGCTTCGGCGCATTGCAGGAAGAATTTTTGCATGTCCCAGGCACCGGTCGGGCAACGCTCGGCGCACATGCCGCAATGCAGGCAAATGTTTTCGTCCTTGACCATGACGCGCCCCGTCTTCAATACCTCCGAGACGTACAGGTCCTGATCGCGATTCGTCGCCGGCGCCTTGAGACGGCCGCGCAGGTCATCCTCCTCGCCGTTGCCGGTGAAGGTGATGCACTCCGTCGGGCAGATGTCGACGCAGGCATCGCATTCGATGCAGGTCTTGGTGGTGAATACGGTCTCGATGTCGCAGTTGAGACAGCGCTCGGCCTCGGCGCACGCCATGAAGGGATCGAAACCCAACTCGAGTTCGAGTTTGATGTCCTTGAGGGTTTTTTCCAGCGCCTTGACCGGCACCTTCTTGCGCTCCTCCTCGGACACCTGGTTATCGTAGCTCCACTCGTGGATGCCCATCTTCTGGCTGGTCAGATTCACCATCGGAGGCGGCCGTTGCTGCAGGTCCTTGCCGCGACAGAACAGATCGATGGAAATCGCCGCCGCATGACCCTGCGCCGCAGCGGTGATGATGTTCTTCGGACCCAGCGCCGCATCACCGCCGAAAAACACCTTCGGCAGCGTCGATTGCAGTGTTTCCTGGTTCAGCACCGGCATGCCCCACTTGTCGAACTCGAGGCCGATGTCCTTTTCGATCCAGGGAAAGGCGTTTTCCTGCCCGATCGCCACCAGCACTTCGTCACATTCCATCAGCACATCCGGCTCGCCCGTGGGGATCAGGCTGCGCCTGCCCTTGGCATCGTATTCGGCGCGCACCTTTTCGAACAGGACGCCCGTCAGCCGGCCGCTGTCATGGACGAACTCCTTCGGCACCAGCATGTTGAGAATCGGGATACCCTCGTGAATCGCCTCTTCCTTCTCCCAGGGCGAGGCCTTCATTTCCTCGAAGCCGCTGCGCACCACCACCTTGACGTCTTCGCCGCCCAACCGGCGTGCGGAGCGGCAGCAGTCCATCGCAGTATTACCGCCGCCGAGGACGATCACGCGCTTGGCGATCTTGGTCGTGTGGCCGAAGGCGACGTTGGCCAGCCAGTCGATGCCGATCTGGATATGGGCCGCGGCTTCCTTGCGCCCCGGAATGTCCGCGTCGCGCCCACGCGGCGCGCCGGTGCCGACGAACACGGCATCCCAGTCGCCATCGACCAGTTCGCGCAGGCTATTGACCCAGTGGTTGTAGCGGGTTTCCACCCCGAGATTGATGATGTAGCCGCACTCCTCGTCGATGACGTCGTCGGGGAGACGGAATTTGGGGATCTGGCTGCGCATCATGCCGCCGGGGGATGCACCGCTGTCGAACACCGTTATTTGGTAGCCGAGCACCGCCAGATCGCGCGCCACGGTGAGCGACGCAGGGCCCGCACCGACGCAGGCGATGCGCTTGCCGTTCTTCTTGTCCGGTGCCTTGGGCAGGCGGTCCTGAATGTCGTCCTTGAGATCCGCACAGACGCGCTTCAACCGGCAGATAGCCACTGGTTCCTTTTCCACGCGGCCGCGCCGGCAGGCCGGCTCGCAGGGACGATCGCAGACGCGTCCCAGAATCCCCGGGAAGACGTTCGAGCGCCAGTTGATCATGTAGGCATCCGAATATCGGCCGGCCGCTATAAGCCGGATGTATTCGGGAACGGGGGTGTGGGCCGGACATGCCCACTG
Source organism: Sulfuritalea sp. (assembly GCA_036745235.1). Classification (GTDB taxonomy): domain Bacteria; phylum Pseudomonadota; class Gammaproteobacteria; order Burkholderiales; family Rhodocyclaceae; genus Sulfuritalea. The sequence goes on along the minus strand of DAIOGL010000032.1, from coordinate 6,492 downwards.
ACAATCCACGACTTTGTGAAAATAATCGGGGGCGCCGATATTCGTCGGTTTCACGTGCGCTCGGTCTCCACTGACAGTTTGCTACGCCAGGACCGTCAGCGGGACGCCGACGTCCAGTTGGTGCACTGTAGCACTGACCGGCCTCCCGGCGAAAGCCGTGCAGCCCTTGTCCCAAAAAAAACGGCGACGGATTTTCCCTCGGGAGGAAAAATCGGCTAGTCTTTAGTATCTACTTTTGTCTTGTGGTGAATCATCATGGCCCTGCGTGCGCTCATTTTCGATGTCGACGGTACCCTTGCCAACACGGAGCGCGACGGCCATCGCCCGGCGTTCAACGCGGCGTTTGCCGAAGCCGGGCTGGCGTGGCACTGGGATGAGGCCTTCTACGGCACCCTGCTGGATGTAGCCGGCGGCCTCGAACGGATTCGCTACTATGCAGAGCATTTCGACCCAGCCACTTGTGCGCGGCCGGATTTCGAGGAATTGCTGCAGCACGTGCACGAAATCAAGACACGAAATTACCAAAGACTGCTGGCCGCCGGCGCGATACCGCTGCGCGAAGATATCGGCCAGTTGATCTGCGATGCGCGCACCGACGGAGTACGGCTCGCGATTGCATCGAGTTCCAAGCTGGAGAATGTGGTGGGTCTGCTGCGGGCCAATCTGGGTCCGAATGCCGATACCTGGTTCGACGCGATCGCCTCCGGCAGCGTCGCCGCGGCCAAGAAGCCCTCGCCGGACATCTATCAGTGGACGCTAAAGCAACTTAACCTGCCGCCACGCGATTGCCTGGCGGTTGAGGATTCCTCACACGGACTTGCGGCCGCCCTCGCCGCCGGAATCCCGACCGTGATCACGATGAGCGACTACACGATCAACGAAAACTTCGATGGGGCGCGCATGGTCCTCGCCGGAGCTGACCGGGTGTCTCTCGACAAGCTGCGCCTGTGGCACGCCACGGCGAGCACATCCTGAAACCCGAATTGCAGCGCCGGGCCGCCGCCGGGCCAGCGGGGGCGTGTCCCAACAGAGTCCCGGGAGCAAGACGTGCCGCGCCAGTCGCATGCGCAAGAGCGGGCACACAGCTCTTCGGCAATCGCACGGGAAGATGCCCGACGACGACTCAGGTCTGCTGGTCGCGTGAATGCTGCTCGGCGCGATCGAGTTCCCGGTTCATATCCTCCTCCGACGGAGGCTGGTAATCGGACTCGCCTGCGGACACCGCAGCAGGACGCACGATGAAACTCGCCAGAACAATTCCTAGTTCATAGAGCAGCCAAAGCGGCACCGCCATCATGAACTGCGAAATCACGTCGGGCGGCGTAAATACCGCCCCCACGACGAAAGCGCCGACGATGACATACGGCCGCCACTCGCGCAGCTTGGCCACGTCGACCACGCCGATCTTGACCAGAACGATGACGATTACCGGCACCTCGAAGGTGACGCCGAAGGCGAGGAACATGGTGAGGACGAAGGAAAAATACTTCTCGATGTCCGTCATCCAGGCCACCCCTTCCGGCGCGAACTTCGACATGAAGCCGAACACCATCGGGAAGAAGGCGAAATAGGCGAAGGCCATGCCGATGAAGAACAGGATGACCGAGGCCGCCAGCAGCGGCATCGCGAGCTTCTTTTCATGAGCGTAGAGCCCGGGAGCGACAAAGGCCCAGACCTGATAGAGCACATAGGGCAATACGACCAGGAAAGCCACCGTCAGTGCGACTTTCATCGGCACCAGGAAGACGCCGACGACATCGGTGGCGATCATCTGGCCGCCCGCCGGCAAAGTCGCCAGCAGGGGGGCGGCGAGCAGGGAGTACAGCTCGCGGGCATAGAACGCCAGCGGCACGAAGACAATGCCGACCGCGATGAGGATGCGAATCAGCCGGTCCCGCAGTTCAACCAGGTGGGAGAGAAAGGTCTCCTGCTCTTCAGCCATCAGGTCTTCAGCGTTTCGGCGGCCGCTGGTGCGGGTGCAGGCGTTTCCGCCGGCCCCAAGGCGGCGAGCGTACCAGCCTCAAGAGTCGGCGCGGGCGACACGGCGGCATCGGCGGCCAATGGTTCGATTACGTTGTTCACCGATGCTTCGACCTCGCGCATTTCGTGCGTGACGGAAGCCTCCATGCTGTTCACCTGTTCGGTCATTTGTTGCTGGAGCTTCTTCAACTCATCGAGTTGCATTTCGCGATTGATGTCGGACTTGACGTCGCTGACATAGCGCTGCAGGCGACCGAGAAGAAGGCCTGCCGTGCGCGCCACCTTGGGCAGGCGCTCCGGGCCGATGACGACCAGCGCCACGGCGGCGATGACCATCAACTCGGAAAAGCCGACGTCGAACATGGGTTCGTGGGGAACTGGGAGAGGGTTTGGCAGGCCGGAAGTGCCGGGGCAGTCGACGCCCGGACACCGCTCACGTGCGCAGGATCAGGACTTGGTCTGCTCCCGACGCGCCTCGACGTCGATGGTGTGGCCGCTCACCTGCTGCGGCTCCGCGGGCTTTTCGGCGGGCTTATCGGCAGAACTCTCCTTCATGCCTTCCTTGAAGCCCTTCACTGCGCCGCCCAGGTCAGACCCGATGTTGCGCAGCTTCTTGGTGCCGAACACCAGCATGACAATCACCAGCACGATCAGCCAGTGCCAGATGCTCAAAGATCCCATCGTATTTTCTCCTCGCGCTCAGTGAATTTTCAAGGCGCCTTGCGCTTTAGCATGGACCCCAGGGGCTCGGGGCCACCCAGAATGTGAATGTGAAGATGATACACCTCCTGATGCCCGATCCGCCCGGTGTTGATGATGGTGCGAAAGCCCTCGTGGAGGCCCTGGCTACGGGCCAACTCGTTCGCCTTGGCAAGCATCCGGCCAAGCAGCATCTGATGGCTCATGTCGGCCTCCATCAGCGACCCAATATGCAGCTTCGGCACGATCATGAAGTGCACCGGCGCAATCGGGTTGATGTCGTGAAAGGCAAAGATTTCCTCGTCTTCATAGACTTTCTTCGACGGAATTTCGCCGCGCGCAATCCGGCAGAAAATGCAGTCGCTCATGCTTCGGGGCTCCGGCTGTTCTTTTCGTCGATTCCGGAGATCCCTTCCCGGCGGCGAAACTCGACCATCACGTCGTCGACGCCGATGCCGAACTGGGTCAGCAGGATCATGCTGTGAAACCAGAGATCCGTCACTTCGCGCACCAGATGCAGACGATCGCCATCCTTGGCCGCCATGATGGTCTCGGCCGCTTCCTCCGCCACTTTCTTGCAGATCGCGTCGGTACCCTTGGCATACAGGCTGGCAACGTAGGACGAGTCGGGAGCCGCACCCTTGCGTTCGAGCAGCGTCGCCTGAACGCGATGAATAACTTCAAGATCGATCATTTGTATATCTCCTTCGGGTCCTTGAGGACGGGCTCGACATCCCGCCAGCCCGAGGTTTCAAGCCGGTTGAAAAAACAGCTGCGTCTGCCGGTGTGGCACGCGATCCCGCCGATCTGCTCGATCTTCAACAGCACCACATCCTTGTCGCAGTCGACACGCAGATCCAGCACCTTCTGCGTGTGACCGGATTCCTCGCCCTTGTGCCACAGGCGACCGCGCGAACGGGACCAATACACCGCATGACCGGACTCGGCCGTCAGCGCCAGTGCCTCGCGATTCATCCAGGCGAACATCAGTACCTCGCCGGTCCCCGCGTCCTGGGCGATCGCGGGGACCAGCCCCTGCTCGTCCCAGAGTACCTCGTCCAGCCATTCGTTGCCCTTCGGCGAGTTCACAATCTGACCTCGATACCGCGGCTGCGCATGTACTCCTTCGCCTGGCGCACAGTGAATTCGCCATAGTGAAAAATACTCGCCGCGAGGACGGCGTCCGCCCGGCCTTCGGTAACTCCGTCAGCCAGGTGCTGCAGCGTGCCGACGCCGCCGCTGGCGATCACCGGAATGCCGACGGCGTCGGCCACCGCACGCGTCAGCGCGAGATCGAAACCGGCCCTGGTGCCGTCCCGGTCCATGCTGGTCAGCAGAATCTCCCCGGCGCCAAGGCTTTCGACCTTCCGCGCCCAATCGATGGCGTCCAGCCCGACATTCTTGCGCCCGCCATGGGTGAAGACTTCCCATCGGCCCGGCGCGGTCTGTTTGGCATCGATGGCGACCACGATGCACTGCGACCCGACCTTGCCCGCCGCGTCGGCCACAAGTTGCGGGTTGTTCACCGCCGCCGTATTCATGCTGACCTTGTCGGCGCCGGCATTCAGCAGGCGGCGCACGTCCTCCACCTGACGCACGCCGCCGCCGACCGTCAGCGGAATGAACACTTGCGAGGCCACCGCCTCGACGATATGCAGGATGATGTCCCGATCGTCGGAACTGGCCGTGATGTCGAGAAAAGTTATTTCGTCTGCGCCCTGCTCATCGTAGCGACGGGCGATCTCGACCGGGTCGCCGGCGTCGCGCAGCTCGACGAAGTTCACACCCTTGACCACACGGCCGGCGTTGACGTCGAGACAGGGGATGATGCGCTTGGCGAGCATTACCGCGCGGAGAGCTTGTCGGCCTCGGCTTGGGCCTTCCTGAAATCGAGCGTGCCTTCGTAGATCGCGCGACCGGTGATGGCGCCGGTAATGCCCTCGCCCTGCACCGCACAGAGCGCCTTGACGTCCTTCATGCTGGCGATACCGCCGCTGGCGATCACCGGGATGCGCAAGGCCTGCGCCAGCTTCACCGTGGCCTCGATGTTCACGCCGGAGAGCATGCCGTCGCGCCCGATGTCGGTATAGATGACGGCTTCGACCCCGTAGTCCTCGAATTTCTTGGCCAGATCGACGACGTCGTGGCCGGTCATCTTCGACCAGCCATCCACCGCAACCTTGCCGTCGCGGGCATCGAGTCCGACGATGATGTGGCCGGGGAAGGCGCCGCAGGCATCGTGCAGGAAACCCGGGTTCTTCACGGCCGCCGTGCCGATGATGACGTAGGTAAGGCCATCATCGAGGCAACGCTCGATGGTGTCCAGGTCGCGAATGCCGCCGCCCAGCTGCACCGGAATTTCGGTGCCGACTTCCTTGAGGATCGCCTTGATCGCCGCTTCGTTCTTAGGCTTGCCGGCAAAGGCGCCATTGAGGTCGACCAGATGCAGGCGGCGCGCGCCCTGGGCTATCCAGTGCCGGGCCATGGCCGCCGGCTCTTCGGAGAACACCGTGGCATCGTCCATTGCGCCCTGCTTCAAGCGGACGCAGTGACCATCCTTGAGATCAATCGCGGGTATCAGCAGCATAGGAAAATGTGAAGATATGGAAAAGCCGAAGGCTTTGGATCAGGGATTCCAGCGCATGAAATTGGCGAGCAGTCTCAGCCCCGCCTGTGCGCTTTTTTCCGGATGGAATTGAACAGCGAAGATGTTAGCGTGAGCAATCGCGCTGGTAAAGGGGATGCCATAGTGGGTCGAGCCGGCGATCATGTCGGGATTCTGCGGCTCGACGTAATAGCTATGCACGAAATAGAAGCGGGCGTCGTCCTCGATGCCATCCCAGAGCGGGTGGGCCTCGGCCTGATGCACCTGGTTCCAGCCCATGTGCGGCACCTTCAGGCGGGCGCCGTCGGGCGCCACCATGGCGGCGTGCGGAAAGCGCGGTACACACCCCGGCAGGATCTCCAGGCCCATGACGTCACCTTCTTCGGCATGGCCGAAAAGCATCTGCAGGCCGACGCAGATGCCGAGAAAGGGCTTCTCGGCGGCGGCGCGCACGACGGCATCGCGCAACCCGCGGGCGGACAACTCGCGCATGCAATCGGGCATCGCGCCCTGACCCGGAACGACGACACGGTCGGCAGCGGCAATCTCGGCCGCCTCCGAACTGACGCGGACAATCGCCTGCGGAGCAACATGCTCGATGGCCTTGGCCACCGAGCGCAGATTGCCCATGCCGTAATCGACAACCACTACCTTGCTCATGGAAGAATCAGAGCGCGCCTTTGGTCGAGGGAATGGAGCCCGCCGCACGCGGATCGGCTTCCACCGCCATGCGCAAGGCACGGGCAAAGGCCTTGAACACGGTCTCGGCCTGATGGTGGGAATTGTCGCCACGCAAGGCGTCGATATGCAGCGTGATGCCGGCGTGATTGACCAGCCCCTGGAAGAACTCGCGCACCAGATCGACATCGAACTCGCCTATGGTGGCCCGGGTGAAAGGAACGTTGTAGACCAGGCCCGGCCGGCCGGACAAATCCACCACCACGCGCGACAAGGCCTCGTCGAGCGGCACGTAGGCGTGTCCGTAGCGGCGCAGGCCTTTCTTGTCGCCCAGCGCCTTGGCCAACGCCTGGCCGATGGTGATGCCGACGTCTTCGATGGTGTGATGGGCGTCGATGTGCAGATCGCCCTTCGCCTCGACCGTCAGATCGATCAGGCCGTGGCGCGCGATCTGATCCAGCATGTGGTCGAAGAACCCAATGCCGGTGGCGAGTCTGGATACGCCGGTGCCGTCGAGATCGAGGGCGACG
>DAIOGL010000031.1:9672-14431 GCA_036745235.1 Sulfuritalea sp. | reverse complement strand
GCATTTCGCGGCGCAGGCCGGCGAAGAGCGCGACCGAGCGCTCCTGATCGAGCAGCGACTCCCTGTGTTCGAAGGGGAGGTAGGCAAACCAGCGCTGGCAGGGCGAGAGGTTCTTGTCGCGACCGGCGGCGACCAGGGTTTCGGCCAGTCGATGGGCCTGCGCATCACCGGCAAAGGCGCGCGGCGTGCCGCGGAAGATATTGCGGGTGAACTGGTCGAGCAGCAGGATGCGCGCCAGCAGTTTCTCGTCGGATCCGTCATCGCGGTTGCTGCGCAACGCAGCTTCGACATTCGCGCCAAAGCGTTCGCGAATGGCGGCATCGAAGGCTTCATCCTTGCGGAACCACTCGGGGCGCGCTCGCCCATGGGCGGGATGGTCCGGCGGCAGGAACCAGAAGTCGAGGACGGCGCGGGTGACGGGCGCCGCGTGTGTCATTCGGCCTTCTTGGCTACCGGTTTTTTGGCCGCGGCCTTGGTCGCTGGTTTCTTTGCGGCGGGCTTTTTGACCACGGCCTTCTTAGCTACGGCCGCTTCGCTTAACGCCGATGAAGCTGGCGTTAGCCTGCTCTGAAGCTTCGCTTTCGAGGGCGCTTTCTTCACTGCCGGCTTCTTGACCGCGGCCTCTTTTGCCGTGTCGCCAGCGCCGACCTTTGGCGCGGACTTGGCGGCGGGCTTGGCCCCGGCTTTGGGCGCCCTCGGTTCGAATTCGAAGCCGACCTTGCCGGTGGCCGGATCGCGCACCAGATAAGCGGAAAACTTGCGCCGCGTCTTGTTGGAGATGAAACCCTTGAGCAGGTCGGTCTTGCCGGTTTCCAGCAGTTTCTGCATGTCGGCGCGGGCGACTTCCTGTTGCAGGATTATCTTGCCGGAACGGAAATCGCAGCTCTTCCCCGGGCCCACGGCTTTCTCGCAGACATAGGCCATGCCGTGCTCGAAGACGCGGCCGCCGCATTTGGGGCAGGCGCCCAGCGTTTCCTGGGTCGAGAAATCGACTTCCTCGGCATCGGCCTCGGCGTCCGACTGGCCGAAATCGAACTCCGGCGTGTGGTCTTCCTTGAGCTTGATCATCGCCGCGAACGGGCGCCCCATCTTGCTGCGGAAGCCCTGCAAGGGGCCGATGACGCGCTTGGTCAGCAGCTCGTCCATTTCCTCGGGCTCCCATTGCCGGCCGGCGACGATCTTCCACAGGCTGTAGTCGCAGGACTTGCACTGGAACTTCTTGTAGTTCTCCTGGATCACGCCGCCGCAGCGCGGGCAGGGCGTCTTCAGTGTCGAGAAGGCGGCTTCGGGCAGTTCGCCGGTCTTGATGCGCTCGACCATCTCGCGGGTCTTGTCCACGATGTGGCTCATGAACTCATCGCGCTGCAGGCGGCCGTGCTCCATTTCCTTGAGCTTGTATTCCCACTCGCCGGTCAGTTCGGGGGAACGGATTTCGTCGACGCCGAGGTTCTCCAGCGCGAACAGCAGCGAGAAGGCCTTGGCCGTCGGCTGCAGTTCGCGGCCATTGCGGTGCAGGTATTCCTCGGCCAGCAGGCCCTCGATCGTCGCGGCGCGGGTCGCCGGCGTGCCGAGGCCGCGCTCTGCCATGGCTTCGCGCAGTTCCTCGTCCTCGATCAGCTTGCCGGCGCCTTCCATCGCGGTCAGCAGCGTGGCTTCCGTGAAGCGCGGCGGCGGCTGCGTCGCCTTGGCCTTGACCTCGACATCCTTGGCCCAGACGCGTTCGTTCTTTTCCAGCGGCGGCAGGTTGAGGTTCTCGCCGGCTTCCTCGCGGGTTTCCTGCGATTCCTTGCCGTATACGGCGAGCCAGCCCGGCGTCACCAGCACCTTGCCTTCGGTCTTGAAGGCTTCCTGTTCGATGCGGGTGATGCGGGTCGTGATGTTGTATTCGGCGGACGGATAGAAGATGGCGAGGAAGCGCTTGGTGACCAGGTCGTAGATCTTCTGTTCCGGTTCGGACAGGTTCTTCGGTGCGGCGCCGGTGGGGATGATGGCGAAGTGATCCGAAACCTTGGCATTGTTGAAAATGCGCTTGTTCGGATGCACCCAGCCATTCTTGATGATCGCGCCGGCGAAGGGCGCGTAGGGCGTGCCCGCCATGTTGGCGAGGGTTTCCTTGACCGTGCCGATGTAGTCCTCGGGCAGGTGGCGGCTGTCGGTCCGCGGGTAGGTCAGCGCCTTGTGCTTTTCGTACAGTGCCTGGGCCAGCCCCAGCGTATTCTTGGCGCTGAAACCGAAGCGGCCGTTGGCCTCGCGCTGCAGCGAGGTGAGGTCGTAGAGCATCGGGCAGGCTTCGGTCTTGGGCTTGCTTTCCTCTTCCACCGTGCCGTGCTGGCCGAGGCACTTCTTGCGCAGGGCGTCGGCCCTGGCCTTGTCCCAGAGTCGCTCGGCGCGGGCATGTTCGTCATCTGCCTTCCTGAACTTCTCGTCGAACCAGCGGCCCCGATAGGTGCCGGCGACGCACTGGAATTCTCCTTCCACTTCCCAGAAGTCGCGCGAGACGAAGGACCGGATGCGGCTTTCGCGTTCGACCATGATCGCCAGCGTCGGTGTCTGCACGCGACCCACCGGCGTCTTGTAGAAGCCGCCTTCCTTCGAGTTGAAGGCGGTCATGGCGCGCGTGCCGTTGATGCCGATCAGCCAGTCGGCTTCCGACCGGCAGCGCGCGGCGTCGGCCAGCGGCAGCATTTCCTGGTCGGTGCGCAGATGGGCGAAGCCGTCCCGGATCGCCGTGGCGGTCATCGACTGCAGCCAGAGGCGGCGGACGGGCTTTTGCTTGGCGCCCAGGGCGTGCTGCGCGACGTAGCGGAAAATCAGTTCGCCTTCGCGCCCCGCGTCGCAGGCATTGACCAGGCCGGTGACGTCCTTGCGCTTGATCAGGCGGGTCAGCAGGCGCAGGCGCTCCTGCGTTCTTTCGATGGGATTCAGCGCGAAGTGCGGCGGGATCATCGGCAGGTGGGCGAAACTCCACTTGCCACGCTTGACGTCGTATTCCTCCGGCACGCTCAGTTCGAGCAAATGGCCGATGGCCGAGGACAACACATAGTCCTCGCTCTCGAAATAGTCGCCGGTCTTGGTAAAGCCGCCCAGCGCCTTGGCAATGTCCTGGGCGACGGAGGGTTTCTCGGCGATGATCAGTTGCTTTGTCATTGTTTGTTTGGGCAATACCGGGAGCAATACCGGGTCAGGAGCGGCGCATCATAAGCGCGCCTCTCTCAATTACGCAAGCGGGGCTCAATTCAGCAGGATACGCGCGACGTCGTCGCCGGCGCCGAAATCCTCGTCCTCGCTATCCTCGGCGAGGAGCTCCTCGAGGATCAGGGCGTCGACTTCGTGGCGGTAGCGCCAGATCACGGCGAGCACGATCACCTTGAGCCGGTCGAGGCTGACTTCGGCGTCCGGCAAGGCCAGGGCGCGCTCGATGATGGCTTCGCGCAGCGGAGCATCGACGGCATCGTGCTGTTCCAGAAAGCTGATGAAGCCGCGGCAGGTGGCCGAGAGCCGCTCCTGTTCTTCCTCGTCGTAGATTCTTATGGAGCTGGCCAGCGCCGGGCTGCGGCAACGGCTGCCCTCCTCGCCGGCGAGGCCGTCGAGCCAGGAAAGCGCCGCGGTGATGTCGTCGCTGCCGAAACCCGCCGCCGACAGCTTTTTGGCCAGCACCGCAGGTTCCGGGCAGGCATCGGGCAGGTAGTTTTCGAAGAGGTAAACGAGGATATCTATCATGATGATTAGTGGAGTCTCTGGTAGAGGCCGCCGGGCAATTGGGCCACACGACCGGCGAGTTCCATGGGCAGGAGCATGGCAAGAAGGTCGGCAGGCGTCAAGCCGCTGCGTGCGGAAAGCGTGTCGAGCGAGCAGGGGGCATCGCCCAGAAGAGCGAGCACTTGCTGTTCGCTATCATTCGACACCGCAGGCACCTGGCCGTGGGCTGTGCCTGCGGTAGGGGACGCATCCCAGCGCAATTCTTCGAGGATGTCCTGCGCCGATTCGACCAGCTTTGCGCCCTGGCGAATCAGCTGATGGCAACCGCGCGACAGCGGCGAGTGGATCGAACCCGGAATCGCAAACACCTCGCGCCCGGATTCTGCGGCCAGCCGGGCAGTGATCAGGGAGCCGCTGCGCAGCGCCGCTTCGACCACCAGGCAGCCCAGCCCGAGGCCGGCGATGATGCGGTTGCGACGCGGGAAGTTCGAGCCCAATGCCGGCGTGCCGAGCGGGAACTCGCTGAGGACGACGCCCTTTTCCGCGATGGCGCGGGCCAGGGCCTCGTTTCGTGCCGGATAGAGGCGGTCGGCGCCGGTGCCGATCACCGCCACGGTGCCCGCCGCCGTCGCCAGCGCGCCGCGATGGGCGGCCGCGTCGATGCCCAGCGCCAGGCCGCTGACGATGGTCAGCCCGGCATTGCCCAGCGCTTGCGCGAAGGCCTCCGCATCGCGCGCGCCCTGCGCAGTCGCGTTGCGACTGCCGACTATGGCCAGCATCGGTCGATTGAGTCTTGCGACGTCGCCCTTGGCGTAGAGCAGCACCGGCGGGTCGTCCGCACTCAGCAGGCTTTGCGGGTAGTCGGTATCGGCCAGAGTCAGCAGCCGATTGCCGGGCTCGGTCGCCCAGTCCAGTGCCGCTTCGATCTCTGCTGTGCATTCGTGGCTCAGTAGACGCTCGGCCAGCGCCGGGTCGATGATGGCGGAAAGGGCCAGCGGCCCCGCTTCGAAGATCGCCTGCGGCAACCCGAAAGCCTTGAGCAGCGCGCGCCGGGCTTCGC
>DAIOGL010000031.1:4200-9572 GCA_036745235.1 Sulfuritalea sp. | reverse complement strand
GTGCGCACGGTGTCGCCGACCACTACCGGGTGCGTCGCGTTCATCACCAGGGCGTAGGAGACGCGGTCGAACACGCGAAAGACGAACAGCAGGCCGTTGCGGGCGTCAGGCAACTGATAGTTTGTCTTTGTGCCATCGTAGCGGTTGCTGACTTCTGCGCCGGCCAGATCTGCCGCCAGCACGTGGCCGGGTTCCAGTCCGTCGGCCTTGCCGCGATTGAGGGTGATGACCGACAGCGGGCCGCCGAAGTTAACCCCGCTGTATATGGAGAGCACTTTGGCCTGGATCATCTTGGCCGGTGGATGCGGAATGTAATTCACCACGTCCTGGCGCGGCGCGGCCAGCAGACGGTCGTCACGGGCAATCTCCTGCTTCGAGGTGAGCACCAGGAAGCTTGACGGGTTGCCTCCCTGGGTCATGCGCGCGGTACCGAGAAATACCGCTTCGTGCCCAAGTGTCTCCTTCGTGTCGGGGTCGAGCAGCGGCTTGCCGGGACGGTAGATCTGCCAGATCTTGTTCCGGGTGGTGACTTCGGTGGTGTAGACGGTGTCGCCGGCGCCGGCGATCACGCGGTCGCTCTGCAGGGCCACCACGCGCGGCGCGGCGGCGAGTCCGTCGACGTCGAGCACCCGCGGCTCGCTGAGGAAGGGCTCGATGACTTGCGGCTCGATGGACGGGATGCCCTTTTGCAGCGGCTCGACATACTCGCGGCGCGGTACGGTCACAGTGGCCAGCTTGAGGCGGGGCTGGGCGCCGCTCCTGTCGAGCACGATGACCTGGCCCGGGTAGATGCGGTGCGGGTTCTTGACTTCTTCCGCGTTCATCTTCCACAGCTCGCCCCAGCGGTAGGGATCCTTGAGAAACTTGGACGAGATTCCCCACAGGGTATCGCCGGCCGTGACGATATGGCGGTCGGGCGCGCCGTCGGCCAGCTCCAGCGGCTTGGCCCCCTGGGCGACTGCCAGGGTGGTTGAAATGGTGATGAGCAGCGCAGATATAATGCGACGCATGGCGTGATCTCCTGGCCGAGTGTCTATGTGGATGGCGAACCACCCGAGTATCCGCCGATTCTGCCCGACAATTCCCCCAGCATCAATTCTTTCAAGAGCGGTTTCATGGCCCTATTGCCGATTTTGCGTTACCCAGATTCGCGGCTGCACAAGAAGGCCGCTCCCGTCACCGAGGTCGATGCGCGCATCCGCCAGCTTGCCGCCGACATGGCCGAAACCATGTATGCCGCGCCCGGCATCGGTCTCGCTGCCTCGCAGGTGGACCAGCATGTGCGCCTGATCGTGATCGACATTTCGGAAGACAGGTCGCAGCTGCAGACGTTCATCAATCCCGATCTGCTGGAAAAATCCGGCGAATGCGAAGGCGAGGAAGGCTGTTTGTCCGTGCCCGGCATCTACGAGACGGTGAAGCGCGCCAGCCATGTCAGGGTGCGTGCTCTGGGACTGGATGGCAAGCCCTTCGAACTGGAGGCCGACGACCTGCTCGCGGTATGCATCCAGCACGAAATGGACCACCTGGAAGGCAAGGTCTTCGTCGAATACCTCTCCCGCCTGAAGCAGGCGCGGATCAAGAGCAAGCTGGTCAAGCAGGCGCGCGAGACCTTTTAGTGAAAATAATCTTCGCCGGCACGCCGGACTTCGCTGCGCACGCACTGGAGGCGCTGATTGCCGCCGGACACCAGGTCGTGCTGGTGTTGACCCAGCCCGATCGTCCTGCCGGGCGCGGCATGGTGCTGCAGGCTTCGGCCGTCAAGAAAGTGGCGCTGGCGCACGGCATCCCGCTGTTCCAGCCCGAGCGGCTCAAGGATCCGGCAACGCATGAGCCGATCCGCGCCGCCTGCGCCGATCGCGGCGCGGAAATCATGGTGGTGGCCGCGTATGGCCTGATCCTGCCGCAGGCGGTGCTCGACCTGCCGCGTCGCGGCTGCATCAACATTCACGCCTCCCTGCTGCCGCGCTGGCGCGGCGCGGCGCCGATCCATCGCGCCATCGAGGCGGGCGACGCGCAAAGCGGAATCACGATCATGAAGATGGAAGCCGGGCTGGACACCGGCCCGATGCTGCTCGCGGAGGCCATCGATATCGATGCACAGGACACCACCGGCAGCCTCCACGACCGCCTCGCCGGGCTCGGCGGCAAGCTCGCGGTGGAGGCGCTGGGGCGTTTCGATCAGCTGGCCCCCGTGCCGCAGCCCGAGGCCGGCGTGAGCTACGCGGCGAAAATCGACAAGGCCGAAGCCAGGCTGGACTGGAACCAGCCGGCAGTAGTCCTTGCGCGCAAACTGCGCGCCTTCAATCCTTTTCCCGGCGCTGTGGCGACGCTGGCCGGCGAGCCGGTCAAGGTATGGCGCGGCAACGAGGTCGCGGCAAGCGGCCGGCCCGGCCAGGTCCTCGCAGCCGATGCCGGTGGCATCGTGGTGGCCTGCGGCGAAGGCGCTCTGCGCCTCACCGAACTGCAAAAGTCCGGCGGCCGCCGTCTCGCCAGCGCCGACTTTCTGCACGGCACTCCCCTGCGCCCGGATTGACCGGCCCCGATCGCCGGCGCGTCAGCGAGCGATCGACGGCGGCAGGGTTTCGCTCTCTTCCTGCCGGATGAGCCAGGTCCCGTCCAACTTTATCAACGTCAGGGTCTTGAGCGCGGTCTCGCGGCGCCTGTCGGCGCGGTACTCCTGCACGAAGCGCGCCCTTGCCACGTCGCCGTCGACGGTGATTGCCAGATCGCGAATCTGGATGTCGATCCGCGTTTTGCCCGCGATGCGCGTCCGCCTTTGGCGTTCCCACTTCTGCCGGGATTCGCCATGCGGCGGTTGGAAGTCGGGGGCGTAGGCAGCGAGATAGCGATCGACGTCCCGCAGCGACCATGCGTCGGCCCAGCGCTCGATCGCCACCGCCAGCTGGACGCTGACGGACTGCGTTGCGTCCGGCACAGGTGCCTCGGTTGCGCTCGCGGCCGGGGTGGACGCCGGCGCCACCGCCGGAGCGGCTTCCGGCTTTTCCTGCATTAGCGGTTTGCCGTCCGCGTCTAGCTCCACCGTGATGGGAGGGGGCGGCGCAAGGGTGATGCACAGCGGCATCCTTGCATCGCTCATTTGCATCCCGTCCAGCTTTCGTGCCGCCGGGCCGTGTCCCAGCGCAGCTGCGCGCTGGAACAGGGCAGCCGCCTGGCGGTCGTCGCGCTCGACGCCGTCGCCCTCGGCGTACATCCAGCCGAGCCGGTAGGCGGCGTCGGCATTGCCCAGGTGGGCGGCGGCACAATACATTTCGGCTGCCCGCCCGGGATTCCTGGCGACCCCGTCACCCTGCTCGTAGCGCAGCGCCGCGGCAATCGCCGGATCGTCGCTCTGCGACGGAGGTGCGGGTTCGCCGGCCAGCACGGGCAGCGCCAGCAGCGTCGCGAGCAGCGCCGTGAAGCCTGTCTGCCGCTGCATCGACCGCCGCGGCCGCGCGGCCTCATACCCCCACATAGCGTCCCTCCTTGTGATTGACGGCGATGACCAGATTGAGTGCCACGGCGCCCACGATCGAAAGGCCGACGCTGAGCGGATCGCGCACCAGCAGCGCGGCGCCGACGATGACGCAGTCGGCCGCCATCTGCACCTTGCCGGCCGGCCAGCCCTTGCGCTTCTGCAGATAGATTGCCAGCACGCCCAGCCCGCCCAGGCTCGCCTTGTGCCGGATCAGGATCAGCAGGCCGACGCCGATCAGGAAGCCGCCCATGACGGCGGCAAACAGCGCGTTTACGCTCTGGATCGAAATCAGCGCCGGCAACGTCTCGGTATAAATCGCCAGCAGGGTCACGGCAACGAAGGTCTTGACCGCGAACTCCCAGCCCATGGCGCGAATGGCGAACACGTAGAAGGGCAGGTTGACCGCGAACAGCACGGCACCCATCGGCCAGCCGCCGGCATAGTGGATCAGGAAGGCGAGACCGACCGTGCCGCCCGTGAGCAAGCCGGCCTGCCGGAACAGCAGCACGGCGAAGGCGACGAACAGCGGCGCGACCAGCAGGGCCTGGACATCTTCCGACAGGCTGTGGGGAATCTCGGTGGCGGGAGTCATGGGGGCAGGCGCAGGAGACGGACGGCCGAAGTGTAGCGGACGCGATTGTTCGTGCGTCAGCCGGTGCGGCGGCGGGCAGGCTGGTATTCTTGGCCGATGCATATGCTCCCTCCCCTGGCCGAGGCCTTGCACGCGGCGGCCGGCCTCATCGCCGCGGTGCTCGCCGGGCGCAATTTCGATACGGTTCTGGCGCGCGCCGGCCTGCCCGGGCCGGTTCGCGCCGCAACCATGGACTTGGCCTATTCGACCCTGCGCGCCTACGGTCGCGGCGACTTCCTGCTCGGCCGGCTGCTCGAACGTCCGACCAAGGACCAGGCGGCGCGCGGCCTTCTGCTGGTCGCGCTGGCGCGCCTCGAGGCGCGGCCGGAGGAAGTCCATACCACGGTGGACCAGGCGGTGACCGCGGCGGCGAGGTTGGCCAGGGGTCAGTACAAGGGCCTGGTCAACGGCGTGCTGCGCAATTTCCTGCGCCGGCGCGAAGAACTGCTGGCCCTGGCGGATGCCGATCCGGTGGCGCGCTGGCAGCATCCGGCATGGTGGATCGCGCGCCTGCAGCAGGACCATCCCGCGCATTGGGAGAAGATCCTCGCCGCCGGCAATACGCACCCGCCGATGTGCCTGCGTGTCAATCGGCGCCGCATTCCACCCGCGGATTGGCAACCGGTCGCTGTCGGTGCCGGCGAAGGAGAAAGCCCGGCGCGCGTTTTCATGGCGCAACTCGATGCGGCCGGCATCGCAGCGCGCGTACTCGACGAAACGGCCATCCTGCTCGACAAGCCGCTGCCGGTCGAGCGCATTTCCGGCTTTGGCGCGGGATTGTGTTCGGTGCAGGATTGGGGTGCGCAGGCGGCAGCCGGATTGCTCGACGTGCAGGACGGCATGCGCGTGCTGGACGCCTGTGCGGCGCCCGGCGGCAAGGCCGCGCATCTGCTGGAAGTCGCAGACATCGAACTGACGGCACTCGATGCGGATGTCGGGAGAATGGCCCGCATTGCCGAAAATCTGGAGCGGCTGGGCCTGGCGGCGACCGTAAAGGTGGCCGACGCACGCGCGGTCGATTCTTGGTGGGATGGCCGTCCCTATGACCGCATCCTGGCCGATGTGCCCTGTTCGGCCTCCGGCGTGGTGCGCCGCCACCCCGATGCGAAATGGTTGCGGCGCGAGTCGGACATCGCCGGATTCGCCGCGACGCAAAGGACAATTGTCGACGCCCTGTGGCGAACTCTCGTCCCCGGTGGCAAAATGCTTTATGCCACCTGCTCGGTTTTTGGGGAGGAGAATGCCCGTCAGGTAGAAGCCTTC
>DAIOGL010000031.1:0-4100 GCA_036745235.1 Sulfuritalea sp. | reverse complement strand
CGCAACAACCCGCGATCCACAACTGCAACTCTTGCCCGATGCCGAACATGACGGCTTTTATTACGCGCTGCTGCAAAAGGATTGAACTCGGGCTGCCGACACTGGTGTTGGCGCTGCTGTTGCTGACGGCAGTTGCGGCACAGGCCGGCCGCATCGAGCCGAGGCGCGCCGCGCTCAGCCCGAATGAGGACGGTTATGCGCTCTCCGCCGAGTTCACGATCGAACTCGGCAACCGCCTGGAAGACGCGGTGGCGCGCGGCGTCCCGCTCTACTTCAACCTCGAGTTCGTGCTCGAGCGCCCCCGCAAGTACTGGGTCAGCGAACACATCGCCACCCACACCCTGACCTACAAGCTGGCATACAGCAGCCTGATGCGCCAGTACCGGCTCAGCACGGGTCACCTGCACCAGAACTTCGGCAGCCTGGGCGAGGCGCTGCGCGTGGTCGGCCGCATTGCGGCACTGCCCGTGGTGGACAAGGACGTGATCAAGCCCGGCGAATCCTACGAGGCGGCCGTACGTCTGGCGCTCGATCGCAGCCAGCTGCCCAAGCCCTTCCAGGTCGACGCCCTCACCGACAGCGCCTTGCACGTCGAGGCCAAAGTCCTGCGCTGGCAATTCGTCGCCCCTGCGGTGGCACCATGAGGGTAGCCCTAGCCGTATTTGCCGCGCTCGGCGCGATCATGCTGTTCCTGCTCGCATCGGCATCGGCCAATACGGCGCTGTTTGCCGAGAACTATCCCTGGCTGCTGGCGATCAATGGCGTCGCCGCCGTCGCGCTGCTGGTGCTGGTCGGGCTCCAGCTGGGTCGTCTGCGCCGCGATTTTCGAAGCGGCGTATTCGGCTCGCGCCTCAAGTTCCGCCTGTTGCTGATGCTGTCCCTGATGGCGGTGCTGCCCGGCGCGCTGGTGTACGGCGTCTCGATGCAGTTTGCGGTGAAGAGCATCGACTCGTGGTTCGACGTGCGCGTCGATGCTGCGCTGGAGGGCGGCCTCAATCTCGGCCGCAGCGTGCTCGATACCCTGCAGGCGGAGTTGCTGGCCAAGGCCCGCGATGCGGCTTTGGATCTCGGGGACGGCGGCTTCGTCAGCCCGAGCCGGCTGAACCGGCTGCGCGAACAGACCGGCGCGCAGACCGCGACGCTGCTGACGCTGTCCGGCCAGGTGCTCGGCAGCAGTTCGGGGGAACTGCGCAGCCTGGTGCCGTCAGTGCCGGCACCCAGCCAGCTGCGCGCGGCGCGCAGCGGGCGCGGGCTGGCGACGATCGGCGACGCGGACGGTGGCGGGCTGATGCTGCGCGCATTGGCACCGGTGAGCAGCAGCAGCCTCAATCTCGATCCGTGGATTCTGCAGTTGACGCTGGCGGTGCCGGCCTCGATCGCGAAAAGCGCGGAGAACGTCGAGGCGGCGCATCGCGACTATCAGGAGCTGCAGCTCGGGCGTGCGGGCCTGAAGCGCATCTACACCCTGACCCTGACGCTGGCCTTGCTGCTCGCGCTGTTCGCCGCGATCGCGCTGGCCTTCTTCCTGGCCGAGCGGCTGGCGCGGCCGCTGCTGATCCTGGCCGAAGGCACGCAGGCGGTGGCCAGCGGCGACTACACGCCGCGCGCGACGGTGGAGGCATCCGACGAGCTGGGCGTGCTGACACATTCCTTCAACAGCATGACGCATCAGTTGAGCGAGGCGCGCGCGCAGGCCGAGCATCATCGCCAGGAGATGGAAGCGGCGCAGGCCTATCTGGAGTCGGTGCTGGCGAACCTGTCGGCCGGCGTGCTGGCCTTCGACCTGCGCTTTCGCCTGCGGGCGGCGAATCGCGGCGCGCAGGCGATTCTCGGCGATGACTTGAGCGGCTTCGAGCAGACGCGCCTGCAGGACTGGCCGCGCCACGAGACGCTGGCCGGGGCCATCCTCGAGGGCTTCGCGCAGCGCGGCGACGAGTGGCAGGAACAGCTCGAAATCGCGCGCCCGGACGGCATGTCGCAGGCCTTGCTGGTGCGCGGCACGGCGCTTCCGGCAGCAGGCGGCGGCGGCTACGTGGTGGTGTTCGACGACATTACGCGGCTGATCGCCGCGCAGCGCTCGGCGGCATGGGGCGAGGTGGCGCAGCGCCTCGCGCACGAGATCAAGAATCCGCTGACGCCGATCCAGCTTTCCGCCGAGCGGCTGCAGCTCAAGCTGGCCGATCAGCTGACGGGCGCCTCGCGGGAGCTGCTGGATCGCGCGACGCAGACCATCGTCAATCAGGTCGAAGCGATGAAGAACATGGTCAACGACTTTCGCGATTACGCGCGCACCCCCCTGCCGCAACTGGCCGCGCTCGATCTGCAGGCTCTGCTGGCCGAGGTGTTGGGCCTCTACGAGAATTCGACGGCGGTCATCGCCGTCTCACCGGCGCCGACTCCCCTGCCCCCGGTGCTGGCCGACGCCAACCAGTTGCGTCAGGTGTTGCATAACGTCCTGACCAACGCGCAGGATGCTCTTGCCGACACGGCAAATGCGCGCATTACGATTTCAGCGACCCAGGAAGGGTCGCGCGCGCGGCTGACGGTGGTCGACAACGGCCCGGGATTTCCGGCGCAGATTCTTTCGCGCGCCTTCGAGCCCTATGTCACCACCAAGTCGAGGGGCACCGGGCTGGGGCTGGCGATCGTGAAGAAGATAGTGGATGACCACGGCGGCGAGATCCGCCTGGCGAACAATCATGGCGGTGAGGTAAGCATCTGGCTGCCGCTGGCGACGCCGGATGCGGCAAAGGGAGTATAGGGAAATGCCGAAGATACTGGTGGTCGACGACGAAATCGGGATACGCGAGCTGCTCTCGGAAATCCTGCGCGACGAAGGTCACGACGTTCAGCTCGCGGAGAACGCCGCCGCGGCGAGGATGGCGCGCGAGGCGGGGCGTCCCGACATGGTTCTGCTCGACATCTGGATGCCCGATACCGATGGCATTACGCTGCTGAAGGAATGGGCGGGCAACGGCCAGCTCAACATGCCGGTGGTGATGATGTCGGGGCACGCGACGATCGACACGGCGGTGGAGGCGACCCGGATCGGCGCGCTGGATTTCCTGGAAAAGCCGATCGGCATGCAGAAGCTGCTGGCGGCGGTGAAGAAGGCGCTCGAGCGCAGCGCCCGCCACGCCGGCGGCGGTTTGTCGCTGGGCGCGTTCGCGCGCCCGGGTCCGCTGCGCGATCTCAAGCGCCGTCTGGACCAGGTGCTGGCCAAGAGCCCGCTGCTGATGCTGCGTGCCGCGCCCGGCGGCATCGTCGAGCTGGTGGCGCGCACGGCGCAGGTGCCCGGCAAGCCCTGGGTCGATCTGGCCCACGATTCGAATCCGCTGAGCGTCGAAACGCTGCAGCGCGTCGCCGGCGGCGTGCTGTGGTGCGAGGAACTCGCGCGCCTGACGCGGCTGCAGCAGAAGAACCTGCTGTTCGCCGCCGACCGCCTCGACCGCTACAGCCTGCGCCTGGTGGCGGCGACCATCCACAGCAGCGCGGAGCTGATCGCCCTGGGTTGGGAGGAGGCGGCGCTGGCGCGCCTGTTCGAAACCGGCTTGGGCGTGCCCAGCCTGGCCGAGCTGAAGGACGAAGTGCCGGACATTGCGGCGCATCTGCTGACGCAGTTGATGGAAAGCGACGAGATCCCGTTGCGGCGGTTTTCCAGCGCCGCCCTCAATGCCCTGCGCCAGCATTCCTGGAGCGGCGGCTATGCCGAGCTCAAGGGCGCAGTGAAGTCGCTGGCGCTTGCCAGCCTGGGCGAGGAAATCGGCGAGGAGGAAGCGCTGCAGCTGCTGGCACCGGCCGGCGAACCGAATCTCGTGCCGGCAGGCCTCGCGCCGGAGGTCATCGAGCTGCCCTTGCGCGAGGCGCGCGAAGCCTTCGAGCGCATGTACTTCGCCTACCACCTGGCCAAGGACGGCGGCAACATGACGCGTCTGGCGGAAAAGACCGGGCTGGAGCGCACCCACCTGTATCGCAAGCTCAAAGACCTCGGACTTCGTTGACCTGAAATAGCTTGTTCGGAGCGACGGGTGATAGTCGAGCGAAGCGAGCTGATCAGAAGCCTCCCCGTGAGGGGGCGAGGCGGGAATTCGCGACGCATG
>DAIOGL010000030.1:10639-14633 GCA_036745235.1 Sulfuritalea sp. | reverse complement strand
GCCAGCGCCGTGCCGGTGAGTCGCGAATATCTGCTTGCCGGCAACGACTGGTACTACCGCGACCGATATGGACAGATCGGCCAGAAATTGAAGCCGGCGGTGTTCCTCGAGTTCGACAACAAGGGCGGGCAACTGGGCAAACCGCTGCCGGCCGGAGTCGTGCGCGTCTATGCGCGGGACAGCAAGGGTGCGGCGCAGTTCGTCGGCGAGGACCGCATCGCGCACACGGCGAAGAACGAAAAGCTGAAACTGAGACTGGGCGAGGCCTTCGACATCACCGCCGAGCGCAAGCAGACCAGCTACCGCAAGATCGGCGACAACGTCGTCGAAACCGCCTACCGGATCGACCTGCGCAACGCCAAGGAAGAGGCCGTTACGGTGCGCGTGCAGGAGCCGCTGCCCGGCGACTGGGAAATGTTGCAGGAAAGCCAGAAGCACACCAAGGAATCGTCGCGCGTGGCGTCGTGGAATGTGGCGGTTCCCGCGGGCGGAACTGCGATTCTGGAATACACCGTCCGCGTGCGCTGGTAAGGGGACCTCTGAATGGCTGCACCCTGCGGCGGCGATCCGCTAATCTGCATCGAGTTCGTGGTCATGGTCATCGGGGAATTCCTCAAGGACTGGACCACCATCGCCATGTTGCTGCTGCTCCTCGGCCTCCTGCTCCGGGAGCGCGCCGATCGGCAGAGGGCTCGTGACGAGGCCTACGCCGAGCAACTCGCGGCCTACGACGAAAAACGCCGGGAGGAAGAAACTCAGGCGCGAACCTGGGCGGTCGACGGCGAAAAGACCGAAGGGCGCTAGCGCCTAGCTTCGGACCTCGCCATTGCCGAGCACGATCCACTTCTGCGAGGTGAGGCCGTCCAGCCCGACCGGTCCGCGGGCGTGGAACTTGTCGGTGGAAATGCCGATCTCGGCGCCGAGGCCGTATTCGAAGCCGTCGGCAAAGCGGGTCGAGGCGTTGACCATCACCGAGGCCGAATCGACCTCGCGCAGGAAGCGCATCGCGTTCGTGTAGTTCTCGGTGACGATGGCGTCGGTGTGCTGCGAGGAGTATTTGTTGATGTGTGCGATGGCTTCGCCGACGTCCGCGACGACCTTGACCGAGATGATCGCCGCCAGGTATTCGGCGTAATAGTCCTCTTCGCTCGCCGCGACGGCCTGCGGCACCAGCTTGCGGGTTTCCTCGCAGCCGCGGATCTCGACGCCGCGGGCAGCGAGCATGCTGCAAAGAGTCGGCGCCAGCGACACGGCGACGGAGCGCGCGATCAGCAGGGATTCGGCCGTGTTGCAGGTGCCCAGGCGCTGGGTCTTGGAGTTTTCGAGAATGGCGAGGGCCTTGGCGGCATCGGCGGCGTCATCGACATAGACGTGGCAGTTGCCGTCGAGATGCTTGATCACCGGCACCCGCGCTTCCTTCGAAATGCGCTCGATCAGCCCCTTGCCGCCGCGCGGCACGATCACATCGACATATTCGGGCATGGCGACCAGGTGGCCGACCGCCTCGCGGTCGGTGGTCTCGATCACCTGCACCGCGGTTTCGGGCAGGCCCGCAGCGGCGAGGCCGGCGCGCACGCAGGCGGCGATGGCCTGGTTGCAGCGCAGGGCTTCCTTGCCGCCGCGCAGGATTGCGGCGTTGCCCGATTTCAGGCACAGCGCCGCGGCGTCCGCCGTGACGTTCGGGCGCGCCTCGTAGATGATGCCGACCACGCCGAGCGGCACGCGCATCTTGCCGACCTGGATGCCGGAGGGGCGACGCTTCATGTCGCTGATTTCGCCCACCGGATCGGGCAGGGCGGCGACCTGTTCCAGTCCTTGCGCCATGTCCTCGACGCCCTTCCCGGTCAGCGTCAGGCGGTCTATCAGCGCCGCGTCGAGGCCGTTGGCGCGCGCTTCGCCGACATCGGCCGCATTCGCCGCCAGCAGTTCGCCGCGGCGCGCCCGGATCGCGCCGGCCATGGCCAGCAGCGCCGCGTTCTTGGCGCCGGTGGAGGCGCGCGCCATGGCGCGCGAAGCCTCGCGGGCCTGGCGGCCGACTTGCTGCATGTAGGTCCTTACATCCATTACCGTGTCCTCGGTTGCGTCAAACGCAGCGCCAGTTGCAGAAACTCGTCCCAGACGTCGCCGCGCGCAAGACCCTTGATGATGCGGTCAATTTTCGCCGCATGCAAGAGCGCGGCCATCCTGAGATTCGCCGCGCCGGCGCGCGCCTCGGTGGCCAGCGCCCAGAGCACCAGCGGCGGCGCCGCGTCTTCCGCCTTGAGGCCTTCCAGCGTGCGTGCGGCGCGCACCGTGTCGCGGGCCTTGAGCGCGTCGCGCAGGTCCGACACATCGTAGCGGGCGACGTTCATCACGGCGGCTTCGATCTGCGCCAGCGAAATTTCGCCGGGCGGATGGAGCAGGCCGAGCTTCTGGATTTCCTGGTGTGCCGCCAGCAGGTTGCCTTCGACGTGGGCGGCGATGAACTCCAGCGCCGCCCTGGGCGCGCTCTGCTGCTGGCGCGCCATGCGCTCGGCGATCCATTGCGGCAGGCGCGCCGGCGGCGGCGCGTTGCATTCGATATTGACCCCGGCGTTCGACAGGGCGGTGACCCAGGAGGCCTTTCGCGCCTGCCAGTCGAGCTCGGGCAGCGTGATCATCGTGACCATGCCGGGGCCCAGCGTCGAGACGTAGCGCTGCAGCGCCTCGCTGCCTTCGCGTCCCGGCTTGCCGGACGGAATGCGCAGGTCGACCAGCTTGCTGCCGCCGAACAGCGACATGTTGCCGGTCGCCAGAAACAGCTCGTCCCATTTGAAGCCGGTACCGGCGATGATGACCTCGCGCTCCTCGAAGCCCTGCTTGCGGGCCGCGGCGCGAATGGCGTCGCCGGCCTCGATCACCAGCAGCGGCTCGTCGCCGTGGAGGAGGTACAGCGGCGCCAGCGGTTTGTCGAGATGCGCCGCGAGTTGGTCGGGCCGCAGCTGCATGAAACCTACTCGGTCTTGGCCGGCTGCAGTTTCGCCGCCGCCAGCCGCCGCATCAGCTGCTGCACCAGATCATTCTCCATGTCGCGCTGGAGCAGGGCTTCCTCGGATTCCTTGGACAGCACCAGGTCGTCGCTGAAGGTGATGTCGCGGCGCAGCGTGATGGTGCTGGGCGGGATGTACTCGGTGGCAGCAATCGCCGGGCGCACGTCCGTGTATTTGACCTGCGGCTCCGGCGCGCCAGGCACGACATTGGCATTGACCTTGAAGCTGAAGGTCCGCACCAGCTGGTATTCGCGGGCCCGGCCGGCGGCGTTGAGCGAGAGGATGTTCTTCTGGCTGGTGTCGCCCAGTACCGTCAGGACGGCGTCCGCCTCCCTCAGGTCGCTGACGACCCGCGTTCCCGGCGACGAGGCCTCGATGTTGCGCTTGAGCAGGGCATAGAACCCGGAAGTCGGCGGCAGCGAGAGGGCGATCGTGGCGAACGGCAGTTTGTAGCCGGGCAGGTCAGCGCTGCCGCGCAGTTTGAATCCGCAGGCGGTCAGCAGGCTGATCGACAGCAGGATGAGGGACAGTTTCATTGCGCGCATGACTATGCCTCCCGCAGGGCCGCCCCCAGGGGGGCATGCGCCCCCTTGGGGGGCAGCGAACGACTTTGAGCGTGGGGGTCCATAGATTCCTCTCAAACCACGATGTTGACCAGGCGGCCGGGAACGACGACAACCTTCTTCGCCGGTTTGCCTTCCATGAACTTCTGCGCCGCCTCGGAGGCCAGCGCCACGGCTTCGATCGCCGTCCGCTCAGCGCCGACTTTGACGCGGATGTTGCCGCGATGCTTGCCATTGACCTGCAGCACCAGTTCTTCCTCGTCCTGCACCAGTGCGGCGGCAAGCGGCTCTGGCCAGGCGGCGGCGAGGATGTCGGCGCCGTAGCCGAGCTCGATCCACAAGGCATGGCAGATGTGCGGCGTGATCGGCGAGAGAATGCGCAGCAGGATGCCGAAGCACTCGGCGACCACGGCATCGCGGCCG
>DAIOGL010000030.1:7244-10539 GCA_036745235.1 Sulfuritalea sp. | reverse complement strand
AGGCTGTTGAGCATTTTCATCGCCGCCGAGGCGACGGTGTTGAACTGGAACTTGCCCAGGTCGTAATTGGCCTGCTTGAGCAGCAAATGAATTTCGCGGCGCACGGCGGCGAGAGGCTCGGGCAGCTTTGCCGGCATGGCGGCCTGCAACCGGACCGCCCCATGCGAGCCGTGAGCAAAGGCCCAGACCCGGCGCAGGAAACGGTAGGCGCCCTCGACGCCCGAGTCCGACCATTCCAGCGTCTGTTCCGGCGGCGAGGCGAACATCATGAAGAAGCGCGCGGTGTCGGCGCCGAACTCGTCGATCAAGGCCTGCGGATCGACGCCGTTGCGCTTCGACTTGGACATGGTGCCGACGCCGCCGTAGTCGACCGTCTGACCGTCGGCCTTCGAGGTGGCGCCGACGACGTGGCCGCCCTCGTCGCGCTTGAGATCGACCTCTTCCGGTGCGAAATACTCGATGCCGCCCTTGTCGGTGCGGCGCGAGAAGATGTGGTTGAGCACCATGCCCTGCGTCAGCAGGTTGGCGAAGGGCTCGTCGTAGTTCACCAGCCCGAGGTCGCGCATGACCTTGGTCCAGAAGCGCGAGTAAAGCAGGTGCAGGATCGCGTGCTCGATGCCGCCGATGTACTGGTCGGCCGGCATCCAGTGGTTGGTGCCGGCATCGACCATGGCCGAGTTCGCCGCGCGCGTCGTCGGGTCGACGCAGTAGCGGGCGTAGTACCACGACGAATCGACGAAGGTGTCCATGGTGTCGGTTTCGCGCTTGGCCGGCTTGCCGCATTGCGGGCAGGCGCAATCGACGAAATCGGCGCGCTTCGCCAGCGGATTGCCGGAACCGTCGGGCACGCAGTCTTCGGGCAGCGCCACGGGCAACTGGTCGTCGGGCACCGGCACCGTGCCGCACGCGTCGCAATGGATCAGCGGAATCGGGCAGCCCCAGTAGCGCTGGCGCGACACGCCCCAGTCGCGCAGGCGGTATTGCACCTGGGTCGCGCCGAGGTCCTTGGCCGCCAGGTCAGCGGCGATGGCGGCGACGGCAGCTTCGAGCCCGAGTCCATCGTACTTGCCGGAATTCACACAGCGGCCGCGCTGCTTGTCGGCGTACCACTCCTGCCAGCCGTCGAGCGAAAAGGTCTCGCCTTCCACTGCAATCACCTGCCTGATCGCCAGGCCGTACTTCTTCGCAAACTCGAAATCGCGTTCGTCATGCGCCGGCACGGCCATCACGGCGCCTTCGCCGTAGCTCATCAGCACGTAGTTGCCGACCCAGACCTCGACTTTTTCGCCGGTCAGCGGGTGGTCGACGAAAATGCCGGTCGGCATGCCCTTCTTTTCCATGGTCGCCATGTCGGCTTCCATCACCGAGCCGTGCTTGCATTCGTCGATGAAGGCGGCGAGTTGCGGATTGTTCTTCGCCGCGTGCGTGGCCAGAGGATGTTCGGCGGCGACGGCGCAGAAGGTCACGCCCATGATGGTGTCGGCGCGGGTGGTGAATACCCACAGATGCTCGTGCCTGCCGTCGAGCTCGTAGGGAAAGGCGAAGCGCACGCCGATGCTCTTGCCGATCCAGTTGGCCTGCATGGTCTTGACCCGCTCCGGCCAGCCCGGCAGCGTGTCGAGCGCCGAGAGCAGCTCGTCGGCATATTTCGTGATGGCCAGGTAGTAGCCGGGGATCTCGCGCTTCTCGACCACCGCGCCGGTGCGCCAGCCCCGGCCCTCGATGACCTGTTCGTTGGCCAGCACGGTCTGGTCGACCGGGTCCCAATTCACCACCTGGGTCTTCTTGTAGGCGATGCCCTTTTCCAGCATGCGCAGGAACAGCCACTGGTTCCACTTGTAGTACTCGGGCGCGCAGGTCGCCAGTTCGCGCTCCCAGTCGAGGGCGAAACCCAGCGACTGGAGCTGCTTCTTCATGTAGGCGATGTTGTCCCAGGTCCACTTCGCCGGCGGTACCCTGTTCTGCATCGCGGCGTTCTCCGCCGGCAGGCCGAAAGCGTCCCAGCCCATGGGCTGCAGGACGTTGTAGCCCTTCATCCGGTGGTAGCGGGAGAGCACATCGCCGATGGTATAGTTCCGCACGTGCCCCATGTGCAGCTTGCCCGACGGATAGGGGAACATCGACAGGCAGTAGTACTTCGGCTTGTCGGAGTTTTTCGCAGCGCGGAAGGCCTGCGTGGTGTTCCAGTGGGCCTGCGCGGCCTGCTCGATTTCGGTCGGAAGATATTTTTCCTGCATGGCCGGGGCTTCTGTTTTGAGTACTGGCAAGGGTTGGAATTATAACCGGCCCATATGATCGAAAGGATTCGCATGCGGTCCCTGAACGCCCTTTTCACTGTGCTTGCATCCGTCGTGCTGCTGCCGTCTTCGCCTGTGCTGGCGGCCACGGTCGCACCGGCGACGGTTGAGGTCGTGCAAGCGCCCGCCTGGCGCGATCGCGAGGGCATCACGGTGCCGCTGGCGTCCGGCATGGAATTGAAGAGCGGCGACGTCGTACGCACCGGTCAGGGCGCGCGCGTCTACCTGATGCTCGCGGAAGGAAGCCGGGTCAAGCTCGGCGAAGCAGCGCGCTTCGCGCTGCATACGCGCAGCCTGCAGCCGCACAAGTCGTTTCGCGGCGCGCTGGACATCCTCGATGGCGCTTTCCGCTTCACCACGGGCAAGTTGAAGAGGGCGCTGCCGCGCGAGCTCTCCATCCGCGTCGCCACCGCTACCATCGGCATTCGTGGCACCGACCTGTGGGGCCGCACCGACAGCACAGGGGAACTCGTCGCCCTGCTCGAGGGCCGCATCGAAATCACCCGTGCCGGCGCGGTTACCGAACTGAGCCGGCCAATGACGTATTTCGACGCGCCGCGCGGGCAGGCGGCCACCGTCAAGACGCTTGATCCCGAGGTTTTCCGGAAGCTGGCACGGCAGACCGAGATCGAGGCAGGCGACGGCGCGTCCCGGGCCAGGGGCAAGTGGCGCGTGCTCGCTGCCGTGGCGACAAGCGAGGAAGGGGCGCTGGAACTGTACGACCAGATACGCGATGCCGGCTTTGCCGCAAGGATCCGGCCGCGTCTGGCCGAGGCCCAGGGCTGGAATTATGAATTGCTGCTTGCCGGCTTTGCCAGCGCCGACGAAGCCGGGGTAGCGGCGGCGCGGCTCAAGGCCGCGACCGGCCTCAAGGCCAGCGTGGTGCGCTAGCCGGCTTGTCAGCCGAGTTGGTGATTTTGGCCGGCTGATCCGATCAGCCGCCAGCCGCGCGCCGTCAGGGCCGAACCCTGTTGCGCCAACTGCATCGAAAGCGCCCA
>DAIOGL010000030.1:2022-7144 GCA_036745235.1 Sulfuritalea sp. | reverse complement strand
CTTCCCCCGGCCTTGTGGGCCGGCTTGAGCCAGTTTCAGGCAATTGTGTTGCAATGCAACAAGGCCAATCATACAGGCAAGATCTAGGCTGTACACCCTAGTTTCAAGTATTTTGTTGCGTCGCAGCATCATAGTTGCGCCCATTTGCCCGGGCGCGATTGCGCGGTTAGCGCTTACTGCTGTCTATTCGCTGGTGCAGTCGCGAGGGTGAAGCGGAAGGTGGCGCCATGTCCGACGTCGGCCACAGCCCAAATCTGCCCGCCGTGGCGGCGTACCACGCGCCAGACCGAAGCCAGGCCGATGCCCGATCCTTCGAACTCGTTCGGGTTGTGGAGGCGCTGGAAGGGCGCAAACAATTTGCTTGCGTAGGCCATGTCGAAGCCCACGCCGTTGTCGCGGACGCAGAAAACATCCCCCTCGGGCTGCCGTTCGACGCCGAAATCGATGCGCGCGCCGGGCGTGGTACGAGTGTATTTCCAGGCGTTGCCAAGCAGATTTTCCACCAGCACGCGCAGCAATTGCGGGTCGCCCTGACAGGTGCAGCCCGGCTCGATAGCCACTTCGACGGCGCGTTCCGGCTGTTCCTGGCGCAGGCTGGCGGTCACTTCCAGAAAGATCGCCGACAGATCGACCGGCTGCCGCTTCATCTCCTGGCGGGTCACGCGCGACAGTTCGAGCAGGTCGTCGATCAGGGTGCCCATGCGCTGCGCGGCACGGCGCACGCGTGCCAGATATTCCCGTCCCTGGGTATCGAGACGCTGGTCGTACTCTTCCTGCAGCAGCCGGGAAAAGCCGTCGATGCCGCGCAAGGGCGCGCGCAGGTCGTGCGAGATCGAGTAGGCGAAGGACTCGAGTTCCTGGTTGGCCTCGGTCAGCTCCATGGTTCTTTGCAGTACCCGTTCTTCCAGCTCGCTGTTGAGCCGGCGCACTTCATCCTCGGCCCGGTGGCGGTCGCTGATGTCGTGAATCAGCGCGATCAGGCACTGCTCGTTGTCGAACTCGATCAGCTCGGCGGAGACGATGCATTGCCGGCGCTCGCCCGCCCTGGTGCGCAGTTCGACGTCGAAGTCGCGCACGGCGCCCTTCTCGTGCAGCGTGGCGACCCAGCGCGCGCGCACGGCGGGGTCGGGCCATATGCCGAGCTTCAGTGCGGTGGTGGCGAGCACTTCGTCGCGCGTCCAGCCGAACTGCTGCGTGAAGGCCTCGTTGAGGTCGAGATAGGCGCCGTCGGCGAGGCGGCTGACCACGGTGGCCACCGGGCTGGCCTGGAACACGCGACCGAAGCGTTCCTCGCTTTTCCGCAGGCCGGCCTCGGCCTGCCGCAGATCGGTGTAATCGCTGACGAAGGAAAGCACCACCGGTTCGTCCGCGACCGAAAATATCTCGGCCGTGACGGCGACGCTGAGCCGCCTGCCGCTGCGGTCGCGGAACTCGGAGGTCCAATTCGCGAGCTGGCCGGTCTTGCGCAATTCGGCAGCCCAGCGTTCGCGCTCGGCCTGGTCCGGCCAAATGCCGAGATCGAACGAACTGCGTCCGACCGCCTCTTCCCGGCTCCAGCCGAACAGCCGGCAATGGCTGGGATTGACATCGAGGTAGCAGCCGTCGCCGACACGGCTGATCGCCACGGCCGTGGGATTGCTCTGAAACACGTGGGAGAACATTTCCCGCGAATGAGAGAGCTCGCGCTCCACGCGCTTGCGTTCGTGGATGTCGGCGAGAATGATCAGGACGCCGGGTTCGTCGTCGCCGGGCAGGACCGCGACAGTGATTTCGGCTTCGCGCCGTTCGCCGGATTTGGTCTGCACGACAATGTCGTAGCGGTTCTCGAAGCTTTCGCCGCGCAGCCGGCGCTCATGGTTCAGCGCCACGCGCTGCAGGTCGTCGGGATGCAGCAGCTGCGTATAACTGGGCAGCGCCATCAGCTCCTCGTGCGAATAGCCGAGCATCTCCGACACCGCCTGGTTGACGAAGGTGATGCGGCGATTCCTGATCATGAACAGCCCCAGTCCGGCATCCGACTGGGCGTCGAGCAGGGTGCGGTAGCGCAGGGTCTGCCGCTCCTGTTCCCGGTTCTTCACTTCGATGTCGGCGACCTTCAGCGCCAGCTCAGCGGACAAGGCGCGGATGTACTTGATCTGGTCGTCGTAGGCGCCGATCGAAAAGCCGACAAAGCCCAGTGCTCCGACCAGCATTACGGCGTGCACGGCCCACTGCCATGGCGCCGGTGCCGGCGCCAGCGAAATCAGGCCCTGAATCCCCGCGACGGTCAGCATCGCTTCCGTTGCGATGGTCAGGATCGCCAAGGCAAGCGTGACCCGCATGCCCAGGGTCCAGCCGCAGATGACGACCAGTATCGGGTAAGCGTAGGTTCCCGCCGCGAACACGCCGCCGTGAACGGTGGTGTTGAGTGTGACAATCAGCCAGGAACCGAAGACCAGCGTCATGACCGCGGCAGGCACGCGCTGTTGGCGGATCAGCCACAGTGCGAGCAAGGCCGTGGGGATCATCATGAAGGCGCCGATGGCGCGGCTGCCCTCCCGTGGCGCCAGCACCGGTTGCAGCGCCACGGCGATTACCGCCATCCCCAGCATCACCCAGAGTCCGACCCGTAGCCGGCGGCGCGCGACTTCACTCAGCGTAGAAAGATTTGTTGTCTCACCATCCACAACGGGGCCGGCCATTCCGGGCGCTCCTGGCAGCGTAAGCGGGCAATTCTAGCGGAGCAGCCTCGCATCCGGCCGGTCGATATAATCGACGCCTCAGCCACGCGTCCTCGCCATGACTTCCCTGCTCGACCATCTCAACGCGCCCCAGCTTGCGGCCGTCACCCTGCCGCCGGCGCATGCCCTGATCCTCGCCGGCGCCGGCTCGGGCAAGACGCGGGTGCTGACGACGCGCATCGCCTGGCTGATTTCCACCGGGCAGGTCTCGCCGCCCGGCATCCTCGCCGTGACCTTCACCAACAAGGCGGCCAAGGAAATGCAGACGCGGCTGGCCGGCATGCTGCCGATCAACGTCCGGGGCATGTGGATCGGCACCTTCCACGGCCTGTGCAACCGCCTGCTGCGCGCCCACTATCGCGATGCCGGCCTGCCGCAACTGTTCCAGATCCTCGACTCGGCCGACCAGCAGGCCTCCGTCAAGCGCCTGCTGAAATCGCTCAACATCGACGACGAAAAATTCCCGCCGCGCGAACTGTGCCACTTCATCAACGCGCAGAAGGAGCAGGGCCTGCGCGCCGCCGCCGTGGAGGCCTACGATGACTGGGCGCGAAAGCGCGTCGGGCTCTACGAAGCCTACGAAGCGCAGTGCCAGCGCGAAGGCGTGGTCGATTTCGCCGAACTGCTGCTGCGCTCCTATGAACTGCTGGAGCGCAACGAACCGCTGCGCCGCCATTACCAGGAGCGCTTCCGCCACATCCTGGTGGACGAATTCCAGGACACCAACAAGCTGCAATACCGCTGGCTGAAGCTGCTCGCCGGCGGCGGCGCCAGCCTGTTCTGCGTCGGCGACGACGACCAGTCGATCTACGCCTTCCGCGGCGCCGACGTCGGCAACATGGCCGACTTCGAGCGCGAGTTCAAGGTGCAGAACCTGATCCGCCTCGAACAGAACTACCGCTCCCAGGGCAACATCCTCGATGCAGCCAACGCCATCATCAAGAACAATCCCACGCGCCTGGGCAAGAACCTGTGGACAGAGGCCGGCAGCGGCGAGCCGATCCGCATCTACGAGTCGTACTCCGACGGCGACGAAGCGCGCTGGATCGTCGAGGAGGTCAAGGCCCTGTCGCGCGAAGGCCATGCGCGCGCCGAAATCGCCCTGCTCTATCGCAGCAACGCGCAGTCGCGGGCGCTCGAGCATGCCTTGTTCAATGCCGGCCTGCCCTATCGCGTGTATGGCGGCCTGCGCTTTTTCGAGCGCGCCGAGATCAAGCATGCGCTGGCCTACCTGCGCCTGATCGCCAACACCGACGACGACACCGCCTTTGCCCGCGTGGTGAATTTCCCCACGCGCGGCATCGGCGCGCGCAGCCTCGAACTCCTGCAGGACGCGGCGAAGGCCGCCAACAGCAGCCTGCATGCGGCGATCCCGCAGGTCGCGGGCGCCGGCGGCGCCAAGCTGGCCGCCTTCGCGCAACTGATCGTCACGCTGCGCGATGCCGCGCACCTGCCGCTGCCGGAACTGGTCGATCACGTCATCGAACTCTCCGGCCTGCGCGCCCATTACAAGAATGAGAAGGAAGGCCAGGAACGGCTGGACAACCTCGACGAGCTGATCAATGCCGCGGCCAGCTTCGTCGCCGAAGAGGGCACACCGAACCAGGACGGCGAAATCACCGGCGAGTTCGGCAACGACCTGTCCTCCTTCCTCGCCCACGCCTCGCTCGAAGCCGGCGAGCATCAGGCCGGCGAGGGCGACGACGCGCTGCAATTGATGACGGTGCATTCGGCCAAGGGGCTGGAGTTCAACGTGGTCTTCATCAGCGGCCTCGAAGACGGCCTGTTCCCGCACGAGAACTCGATGAATGAAGACAAGGGGCTGGAGGAGGAGCGCCGGCTCATGTACGTCGCCGTTACCCGCGCGCGGCAGCGGCTCTACCTCAGCTTCGCGCAGACCCGCATGCTGCACGGCCAGACGCGCTACAACCTGCCTTCGCGCTTTCTCGACGAGATTCCCGCGGAACTGGTCAAATGGCTCACGCCGCGCGCCGGCAAGGGCGGTTTCGCCCCCGTGTCGGCGGCAGGCTACAGCAGCACGCCGCGGCGCAGCGAATCGTCGTCCGGCGGCAGCGGCTTCCGCATCGGCCAGACGGTGATGCATGCAAAATTCGGCCTCGGCGTCATCGTCAATGCCGAAGGCGGCGGCACCGACGCCCGCGTGCAGGTCAATTTCGGCAACGCCGGCATGAAGTGGCTGGCGCTCTCCGTCGCCAAACTGGAGGCAGCATGAAATACGTCGAGGCCAACGGCATCAGGATTCGCTACCAGGTCGAAGGCAGCGGTCCCTGGGTCACGCTATCGCATTCGCTGACCACCGATTTATCCATGTGGGATGAACTCGCCGTGTCGCTGGCGCCGACTTTCACGGTGCTGCGCTACGACACGCGCGGCCACGGCGG
>DAIOGL010000030.1:0-1922 GCA_036745235.1 Sulfuritalea sp. | reverse complement strand
CGCAGCGCGCTGGTGTGCGCGTCGAGCAAGGGACTGGGTCGCGGCTGCGCGCTCGCGCTGGCGCGCGAGGGCGTCAACGTGACCCTGGTCGCGCGCGGCGCCGAGGCGCTGGAGAAGACCGCCGCTGAAATACGCGCCGCGACCGGCGCAACGGTCACCACCGTGGTCGCCGACATCGTGACGCCGGCGGGCCGCGCTGCGGCGCTGGCGGCCTGCCCTGCGCCGGACATCCTGGTCAACAACGCCGGCGGCCCGCCGCCCGGCGATTTTCGCAACTGGTCGCGCGACGACTGGCTGGCGGCGCTCGACGCCAACATGCTGGCGCCGATCGAGTTGATCAAGGCCACGGTCGATCACATGATCGCGCGCAAGTTCGGCCGCATCGTCAACATCACCTCGGGCGCGGTCAAGATGCCGATCGACGTGCTGGGCCTGTCCACCAGCGCGCGTCTGGGTCTCACCGGCTTCGTCGCCGGCCTCTCGCGCAAGACCGTGGCGCACAACGTCACCATCAACAACCTGCTGCCGGGCTTCCACGACACCGAGCGCGTCGCCTCGGTAGTGGGCGGTCAGGCCAAGGCGCGTGGCATACCCTACGAGCAGGCCCTGGCCGAACGGATCGCGACGATTCCCGCCGGCCGCATCGGCAATGCCGAGGATTTCGGCTCTGCCTGCGCCTGGCTGTGTTCGGCGCAGGCCGGCTTCGTTACCGGGCAGAACTTGCTGATCGATGGCGGGGCCTATCCCGGAACTTTCTAGAATTCCCTTAAGCTTGAACGATGCGGCGGGATGCGAATTCGCGATCCCGCCTGCCGCCGAGTCGCCTGAATTGGAGTGAATATGCCTGCCTTGCTGAACAACGTCGATCCGGATGGATTGCTGGAATACTCGGTGGTCTATACCGATCGTGCCCTCAACCACATGTCGCAGGCATTTCAGGGCGTGATGCGCGACATCTCGCGCACTCTGCGCCAGGCTTACGGCGCCAGCGCGGTCGCCGTGGTGCCGGGCGGCGGCACCTTCGCCATGGAAGCCGTGGCGCGGCAGTTCGCCGGCGGGCGGCGCTGCCTGGTGCTGCGCAACGGCTGGTTCAGCTTCCGCTGGTCGCAGATTCTCGACATGGGCCGGATCGCGGCGGGCACCACGGTACTCAAGGCGCGCCGCGCCGGCGAGGGCGCGCAGGCACCCTATGCTCCGGCGCCGATCGACGAAGTCGTTGCCTCGATCCTGGAACAGCGGCCCGAGGTTGTGTTCGCGCCGCACGTCGAGACCGCCTCCGGCATCCTGCTGCCCGACGATTATCTGCGCGCGGTGGCGGCTGCGGTGCGCCAGGTCGATGGCCTGTTCGTCCTCGACTGCATCGCCTCCGGCGCGCTATGGGTGGACATGCGCGAAATGGGCATCGACGTCCTGATCAGTGCGCCGCAGAAGGGCTGGAGCGGGCCTTCCTGCGCGGGCCTGGTGATGCTGGGCGAGCGGGCCGCGGTGCGCATCGCCGATACGACCAGCAGCAGCTTCGCCTGCGACCTGAAGAAGTGGCTGCAGATCATGGAGGCCTACGAAGGCGGCGGCCACGCCTATCATGCGACCCTGCCTACCGACGCCTTGCGCCGCGCGCGCGACGCGATGCGCGACACGGAAGCTCATGGTTTCGAGCTCGCCCGGCGTCAGCAGCGGGAGCTCGGCCGGCGCGTGCGCGCACTGCTCGCCGGCCGCGGCTTTCCCAGCGTTGCGGCGGCCGGATTCGAGGCGCCCGGCGTGGTCGTCAGCTACACCACCGATCCCGACATCCAGTCGGCGAAGAAGTTCGTCGCACACGGTTTGCAGGCGGCGGCCGGCGTCCCGCTGCAATGCGACGAGCCGGCCGATTTCCGCAGTTTTCGCGTCGGGCTCTTCGGCCTCGACAAGCTGGGAAATGTCGA
>DAIOGL010000029.1:4273-14721 GCA_036745235.1 Sulfuritalea sp. | reverse complement strand
GCTGCGCTCCGGCCGCACCCCGCTGCGGCCCGCTCGCTACGATTTCTTCACAAGCCCCGAACCACGCGATGCTCGCCGTAGCGCCGGCGCCGACTCTTCGGCCGCGTGAATTGTCATTGGAATGACGCAAAGCTTTCTATAATGCAATCGATGCCCGCCTGCCTCCATGTCCGGGCGCCTGGAGCTGAAAATGCAATCGCGTGTCCTTAGCCGCTTTCTCGCCGCCGTGCTGTTGCTGGCGCTGGCGGGAGGCATCTACATGCTGCTCAAGTACAACCGCG
Source organism: Sulfuritalea sp. (assembly GCA_036745235.1). GTDB lineage: Bacteria > Pseudomonadota > Gammaproteobacteria > Burkholderiales > Rhodocyclaceae > Sulfuritalea. Next base: position 14,440 of record DAIOGL010000029.1, on the reverse strand, counting down.
GGCCGGCCTTGCCGCCGGGCATTGCCTCCGGCAACGGCCGCCTCGAAGCGACCGAAGTGGATGTCGCCACCAAGGTGCCGGGCCGCCTCGCCGGCGTTAGCGCCCGCGAGGGCGACAATGTGGCCGCGGGGCAGATCGTTGCCGAACTCGATGCCGATGACCTGCGCGCCCAGTTGCGCGCCGCCGAGGCCCAGGTGCGCCAGGCCCGGGCCTCGCTGCATCAAAGCCTGGCCGGCATGACCAGCGCCAGCACCCAGCAGAAGCTGGCCAAGGCCACGCTGGATCGCACCGGCCAGCTGGTGAAGAAGGGCTTTGTCAGCGGCGACCGCCTGGACCGCGACCAGAGTGCGCTGCAGGCTGCGGATGCCGGCGTGGCCGCAGCCCGCAGCAAGGTCAGCGAGGGCGATGCGGGAGTATCGGCCTCTATCGCACGCGTGGACGCACTGCGCGTGGCGCTGAACGACGCCACGATCAAGGCGCCGCTCGGCGGGCGCGTGCTCTACCGTCTCGCCGAGCCAGGCGAAGTCGTCGCCGCCGGCGGCAAGATCCTCACGCTGCTCGACATGACGGATGTCTACATGTCCATCTACCTGCCCACCGCCGAGGCCGGGAAAGTCGGCGTTGGCGGTACGGCGCGCATCGCGCTCGATGCGCTGCCCGGCCAGCCGATTCCGGCCAAGGTGGTGTTCGTCGCGCCGCGCTCGCAGTTCACGCCCAAGGAAGTGGAGACCCGCAACGAACGCGAGAAGCTGATGTTCCGCGTCAAGGTCAAGGTCGATGCCGACTGGCTGGCCGCACACGTCGACCTGGCAAAGCCCGGCATGCCGGGCGTGGCCTACGTGCAGACCGATCCCGCCGCCGCCTGGCCGCCCGCGCTGAAATAGGCTCCGAGTCATGGCCGAGGCCGCGCCCCTGGTCGCCCGCCTGAAAGGGGTGGGCCTGCGCTACGGTGAGGTGGCCGCCCTGGAGAAGGTCGACCTCGAACTGCCCGGCGGCGTCATGGTCGGCCTGATCGGCCCCGACGGCGTCGGCAAGTCCTCGCTGCTCGCGCTGGTGTCGGGCGCGCGCAAGGCGCAGACCGGCCGCATCGAGGTATTCGGCGGCGACCTGCGCAACCGCCGCTACCGCGACACGGTCCAGCCCCGCATCGCCTACATGCCGCAGGGCCTGGGCAGGAACCTCTACCAGACGCTCTCGGTGCAGGAGAACGTGGATTTCTTCGGCCGCCTGTTCGGCCAGGGCAAGGCCGAGCGGACCGCCCGCAGCGACGAGCTGCTCGCCGCCACCGGCCTCGCGCCCTTCCGCGACCGCTCCGCCGCCAAGCTGTCGGGCGGCATGAAGCAGAAGCTCGGCCTGTGTTGCGCCCTGATCCACGACCCGGACCTGCTGATCCTCGACGAACCGACCACCGGCGTCGATCCCCTGTCGCGGCGCCAGTTCTGGGCGCTGATCGCCAGCCTGCGCGCGCGCCGTCCCGGCATGAGCGTGCTGGTGGCCACCGCCTACATGGAGGAGGCCGAGCGCTTCGACTGGCTGGTGGCGATGGACGCCGGCCGCATCGTCGGCACCGGCACGGCGGAGTCGCTCAAGACGCATACCGGCGGCGCGACGCTGGAAGAGGCCTTCATCCGCCTGCTGCCGGAGGAGCGCCGCCGCGAACACCATGCCCTGGTGATTCCGCCGCGGGTCGACGCGAGCACTGACTGGGCGATCGAGGCCGAGGGCCTGACCGAGCGCTTCGGCGACTTCACCGCGGTGGACCACGTCAGCTTCAGCATCGAGCGCGGCGAGATCTTCGGCTTCCTCGGCCCCAACGGCTGCGGCAAGACCACCACGATGAAAATGCTCACCGGCCTGCTGCCGCCCAACGAGGGCCGCGCGCTGCTGTTCGGCCGCGAGGTCGAAGCCGGCAACCTGGAAACGCGCAAGCAGGTCGGCTACATGTCGCAGGCATTCTCGCTCTACGGCGAGCTGACGGTGGCGCAAAACCTCGAACTGCACGCGCGGCTGTTCCACCTGCCGCCCGAGCGCGTCGGCCCGCGCTGCGCCGAGCTGTCGGCGAGCTTCGGCCTCGGCCCCTATGCCGACGCGCCCGCCGCCGGCCTGCCGCTGGGCATCCGCCAGCGCCTGTCGCTCGCGGTGGCGGTGGTGCACGAGCCGAAGCTGCTGATCCTCGACGAGCCCACCTCGGGCGTCGACCCGATCGCCCGCGACCATTTCTGGGCGCTGCTGGCGAAGCTGTCGCGCGAGCAGGGGGTGACCATCTTCATCTCCACCCACTTCATGAACGAGGCCGAGCATTGCGACCGCGTCTCGCTGATGGACGAGGGCCGCGTGCTGGCCAGCGGCACGCCGGCGGAGCTTTGCGCCGTGAAGGGCGCCGCCACCCTGGAGGACGCCTTCATCGCCTATCTGGAGGAATCCGCGGCGGCATCGCGCGCCGGGGCCGCGACCGCCTTGCCCGCCGCGCCCGCCGCGCCCGCCGCACCGGCCGCAGCGCCGGGCAAGGCGCTGCAGTCCGCCGGCTTCAGCCTGGCCCGGATGCTCAGCATCTCGCACCGCGAAGCGCTGGAACTGCTGCGCGACCCGATCCGCCTTGCGGTGGCGCTGATGGGTTCGGTGGTGCTGATGTTCGTGCTCGGCTTCGGCGTCTCGATGGACGTCGAGAACCTGCGCTTCGCCGCGCTCGACCGCGACCGGTCGCCCGAGTCCCGCGCCTACATCGACAACATCGCCGGCTCGCGCTACTTCGTGCGGCGTGCCGCGATCCGCGACCAGGCCGAGCTGGACCGGCGCATGAACACCGGCGAGCTCACGCTGGCGATCGAGATTCCGCCCAACTACGGGCGCGACCTGCGCCTCGGCCGCCAACCCGAGATCGGCGTCTGGGTCGATGGCGCCATGCCCTTCCGCGGCGAAACCGCGCGCGGCTACCTGCGGGGCATGCACAGCGAGTACATCGTCGCGCTGGCGACGGAAGCCACCGGCACCACGCCGGAGCTGATGCCCGCGGAAATCGCCCTGCGCTACCGCTACAACCAGGACTTCCGCAGCATCTACGCCATGGTGCCGGCCATGCTGCCGCTGCTGCTGATCTTCATCCCGGCGATCATGACGGCGCTCGGCGTGGTGCGGGAAAAGGAGCTCGGCTCGATCACCAACTTCTACGTCACGCCGCTCGGCCGGCTCGAATTCCTCCTCGGCAAGCAGCTGCCCTACGTCGCGGTCGCCATGCTGAGCTTCTTCATCCTGATCCTGCAGGCGGTGTTCATTTTCGAGGTGCCGATCAAGGGCAGCCTGGCGGCGCTGACGCTCGGCACCCTGCTCTACGTCACCACCACCACCAGCATCGGGCTGCTGATGTCGACCTTCACCCGCACCCAGATCGCCGCGCTGTTCGGCACCGCGATCCTGACCATGCTGCCGACGGTGCAGTTCTCCGGCCTGACCACGCCGGTGGCCTCGCTGCAGGGCCCGGCCTACTGGATCGGCCAGTTCTTCCCGGCCTCGTATTACCTCGTGCTCTGCCGCGGCGTGTTCACCAAGGCACTAGTGTTTTCCGACCTCACCGTGCAATTCGCCGCCCTCGTCGCCTTCATTCCGGCGCTGACGGCGATTTCGGTCGCGCTGCTGTCCAAGCAGGAGAAGTGAGCATGGGCAACAGCGGCCTCACCAACATCTACCGCCTCGGCGTCAAGGAACTGCGCAGCCTGTGGGCCGACAAGGCGCTGCTGGTGCTGATCGTCTGGGCCTTCACCGGCGCCATCTACAGCGCGGCCAAGGGCGTCTCCCAGGAATTGCGCAACGCGCCCGTGGCGGTGGTCGACGAGGACCGCTCGCCGCTGTCGCAACGCCTCGCCGGCGCCCTGACGCCGCCCTACTTCATGCCGCCGACGCAGATCGAGTTCAAGGACATGGACCGCGCCATGGACCAGGGGCGGGTCACCTTCGCCATCGTCATTCCCGCCAACTTCCAGCGCGACCTGGCCGCCGGCCACCGCCCGGAAATCCAGGTCAACATCGACGCCACCCAGATGGCGCAGTCCTTCATCGGCGCCGGCTACATCCAGAGCATCTTCGCCGGCGAGCTCAACGAGTACCTGACCGGCCGGCGCGAGGGCGCCGAGCCGCCGATCCGCCTCGCCACGCGGGTACGCTTCAACCCCAACCTGATCGGCTACTGGTTCGGCGGCGTCATGGAGGTGATCAACCTGGTCAACATGATCACCATCATCCTGGTCGGCGCCGCCTTCATCCGCGAGCGCGAGCACGGCACGCTCGAACACCTGCTGGTGATGCCGCTGACGCCGGTGCAGATCATGGTGGCGAAGATCTGGGCCAACGGCCTGGCGGTGCTCTTCTGCGCCGCGTTCGCGCTGCTGGTGGTGGTGCAGGGCGTGCTCGGCGTGACCATCACCGGCTCGATTCCGCTGTTCCTCTGCGGCTCGGCGGTGTACCTCTTCTCGGCCGGCTCGATCGGCATCTTCCTCGGCACCATCGCGCGCTCCATGCCCCAGTTCGGCCTGCTGTTCATCCTCACCATCATTCCGCTGCAGATGCTCTCCGGCGGCGTCACGCCGCGCGAGAGCATGCCCTGGATCATCCAGGACATCATGCTCGCCGCCCCCACCACCTACTTCGTCCGCCTCGCCCAGGCCATCCTCTACCGCGGCGCGGGATTCGAGGTGGTGTGGCGCGACTTCCTCGCCATCGCCGGCATCGGCGCGGTGTTCTTCGCCCTGGCGCTGGCGCGTTTCCGCCGCTCCCTGACGCTGACCGAGATCTGATCGCCGCGGGTATTCACCGTCGGCGCCGTGGCGCCGGCGCCGACTTTCAAGGGTGGCGCGGCTATAATCCGCGGTTCCGGAGGATTTCTTGGCCATTCACCATTTTCAACTTCAGGGCGAGTTCATCGAACTGAACGTCCTCCTCAAGCTGCTGGGCCTGGCACCTTCGGGCGGCGCTGCCAAGTCCCTGATCGCCTCCGGGGATGTGGCGGTGGACGGCGAACCCGAAACCCGCATCCGCCGCAAGCTGCGGCCGGGCCAGTGGGTCCGCCTGGCGGATGAAGAAATCCACATCGTCGCTGCCGACACCGCAACCTGACTTTCATCTGAACTGATTCATTCATGACCATACAGTGGTTCCCCGGCCACATGACCTCGGCCCGCAAGAAGGCGGCCGAGACCATGGCGCTGACCGACGTGGTGATCGAGGTCTGCGACGCGCGCCTGCCCGAGGCGAGCAGCAACCCGATGATCCGCGAGCTGCGCCTGCACCGCCAGCGCCCCTGCCTCAAACTGCTGAACAAGTCCGACCTGGCCGACCCGGTGGTGACCCAGGCCTGGATCGACTATTACAACAGCCAGCCCGGGGTCAAGGCGGTGGCGATCTCGAGCAAGAATCCCGCCGAAGCCGCGCGCGTGCCGAGCCTGTGCAAGGGCTTGGCGCCGCACCGCAACGACGGCATCAAGCCCCTGCGCATGCTGATCATGGGCATTCCCAACGTCGGCAAGTCGACGCTGATGAATGCGCTGCTCAAGCGCCGCGTCGCCGCCGTCGGCGACGAGCCGGCGGTGACCAAGTCGCAGATGTGCATCGACCTCGGCCCGACCATGAGCATCACCGACACGCCGGGCCTGATGTGGCCGAAGATCAGGCACGACAGCGACGGCTTCATGCTGGCCGCCAGCCACGCCATCGGCCGCAATGCCGTGATCGATTCGGAAGTCGCGATCTTCCTCGCCGGGCTGCTGCTGCAGCGCTACCCGGCGGCGCTCGCCGAGCGTTACGGCATCGCTGTCGAGGGCATCGATGCCGTCGGCATCGTCGAGGCCGTGGCGAAGAAGCGCGGCTGCATCCTCAAGGGCCGCCGCGGCGCCGGCGAACTCGACCTGGAAAAGGCGGCGATGATCCTGCTCACCGACTACCGCGGCGGCAAACTGGGCCGCATCAGCCTGGAAACCCCGCAAAGCCGCGCCGCCATGCTGGCGGCCGCGGACAAGACGTCGGCCGAGCCCCCGGCCGCCGAATAGCAGGACCCGTCGGCGCGGTCGCGGCCGACGGCAGCGGCGCGCCCGGCCGCAGACCTCGAAGACGGCCGAAGTGCGTCGGCCATCGCCGGCAGATCAGGCAGCACAATCATTCCGCACTGCAGCATTTCAACCGGGGCCGCCCCTGACCGGCCCATCCCCGGCAGCGCCTTGCCTGCGGCATCCCGACCCCGCTTTGGGGGTGTCCTGACTGCCGGCAGGGGCGATTTTCCACTCAAGAAATTCGTTTACAGCCCACGGTACAATCAGTATTATCTTGTGTGTATTACAGAACTATGTTCCGCTAAGCAGAACAGCGCGATCCAAGCGTCCGTTCTTGCCAAGACCGGTTTATCTACAGGAGGAGACATCCATGAAGAACAAGTTTTTCAAACGCCTCGCGCTCGCCGCGAGTACCTTGTTGATCGGCGGCAGCGCCTTCGCCCAGGTCAAGATCGCCTACATCGACCCGCTCTCCGGTCCCTTCGCCAACGTCGGCGAGGCCGGACTCAAGGGCTTCAAGGAAGCCGCCGAAATACTGGTGAACCAGAAGGGCGGCATCATGGGTCAGAAGCTCGAGTTCGTCGGCTTCGACAACAAGGGCAGCCCGCAGGAAAGCCAGATCCAGTTGAAGGCCGCCATCGACCAGGGCTTCCGCTTCATCACCCAGGGCAACGGCTCCGGCGCCGCCCATTCGCTGATCGATGCGGTCAACAAGTGGAATGCGCGCAACCCCGACAAGACAGTGCTGTTCTTCAACTATGCGGCCGTCGATCCGACCCTGACCAACGAGAAGTGCAGCTTCTGGCACTTCCGCTTCGACGCCAACACGGAAATGAAGATGGAGGCGATCACCAACTTCATGGAGAAGGACAAGAAGATCAAGAAGGTCTTCATCATCGGCCAGGACTACGCCCACGGCCATCAGGTGGCGAAATACACCAAGGAACAGCTGGCGAAGAAGCGCCCGGATGTGAAGATCGTCGGCGAGGACCTGCACCCGATCGGCCGCGTCAAGGACTTCGCTCCCTACATCGCCAAGATCAAGGCGTCGGGCGCCGACACGGTGATGACCGGCAACTGGGGCAACGACCTGTCGCTGCTGGTCAAGGCGGCCAAGGATGCCGGCCTCAAGGCGCGTTTCTTCACCTACTACGCCGGCGGTCTCGGCACGCCGACGGCCATGGGCGCCTCCGGTGCGGACAAGGTGATCCAGCTCACCGAATGGCACTCGAACGTGCCGACCAAGACGACCGAGAAATTCGAAGCCGATTTCAACAAGAAGTATCCCGGCATCTATTTCTACTATCTGCGCGTCAACACCATGACCGAGATGGTGGCCAAGGCGATGAACACCGCCAAGTCGACCGATCCCAAGGCAGTGGCCCTGGCGCTGGAAGACATGCGCTTCCCGGCCGAGAACGGCGAAGTCTGGATGCGCAAGAGCGACCACCAGCTGATGCAGCCGCTGTTCATCTCGGTGTTCAGCAAGGCCGACGGCAAGACGGTCAAGCACGATTCCGAAGGCACGGGCTACGGCTGGAAGACGCTGGCTTCGATTTCGCAGCGCGATTCGCAAATGCCGACGTCCTGCATCATGGAACGCCCCTGAGCTAGTCTGTCGCACGATGCAAGACACGGAGGCAGGGCACGCCCTGCCTCCGTTCATGATGCGGTGGCCCGTTTCGCCGAACCGCCATCACACTCGAATCGCATAAAGGAGATCCAGTGGAGTTCGTCGTCATCTCGCTCCTGAACGGCATCACCTACGGACTTTTGCTGTTCATGCTGTCCAGCGGCCTGACGCTGATCTTCAGCATGATGGGCATCCTCAATTTCGCCCACGCCAGCTTCTACATGCTCGGCGCCTATTTCGCCTACCAGATCAGCACCTGGATCGGCTTCTGGCCCGGCCTGCTGGTGGCGCCGCTGCTGGTCGGCGCCGTCGGCGCCCTGGTCGAGCGCTACGGCCTGCGCCGCGCGCACCGGTACGGCCATGTCGCCGAACTGCTGTTCACCTTCGGCCTCGCTTTCCTCGTCGAGGAAGTGGTGCACCTGGTCTGGGGCACCGCCTCGGTCGATTACAAGATTCCGCCCGAACTCGACGGCACGCTGTTCACGCTGTTCGCGACCGACTTCCCGATCTACAAGGGCTTCATGATGATGATCTCGGTCGGCATGCTGGTCGCGCTCTACGCCTTGTTGACCCGCACCCGCATCGGACTCATCATTCAGGCCGCGCTGACCAAGCCCGACATGGTCGAGGCGCTGGGGCACAACGTGCCGCGCATCTTCATGCTGGTCTTCGGCGGCGGCACCGCGCTGGCGGGCCTTGCCGGCGTCATCGGCGGCAATGCCTTCATCACAGAGCCGGGCATGGCCGCCGCGGTCGGCAGCATCGTCTTCGTCATCGTCGTGGTCGGCGGCCTCGGCTCGCTGGGCGGCGCCTTCGTCGCCTCGCTGCTGATCGGCTGCATCCAGACCTTCTCGATCGCGCTGACGATTTCGATCACCGACGTCTTCGCCCTGATCGGCGTCACCCTGCCCGAAGGTTCGCAGGTGGCGCGCCTGACCATTACCCAGCTGGCGCCGGTGCTGCCGTACATGCTGATGGTCGCCATCCTGATCTTCCGTCCGCGCGGCCTGATGGGGGCACGCGAATCGTGAGCGCCGTGCGCAGGGCCGCCCCAAGCCGGCGCCGGGCAACAACCCGGAGGCTGCGCCAGCAGCTGAACCTGAGTCACCCCCTCTCCCGGAGAGGGGAGCGAAGGCGGGGTTTCGCGAAGCACTGCTTCGCGCCGCCGCAGCCGGCTGGCAATGCAGTGCCGGCCGTGGAACGGGGGGAATGTCCATGACCGGCAGTCACATTCCCGAGGCCGTGTTCCGCCGCGGCCGGATTCTGCTGTGGGGCGGCTGCCTCGCCTTCGCGGTCGCGCTGCCGCTGGTGTTCAAGACCGGCTTCCTGCTTTCGCTGTTGTGCCAGATGGGCGTCATGGTGGTCTTCGCCCTCTCCTACAACATGCTGCTGGGCCAGACCGGCCTGCTTTCCTTCGGCCATGCGGTCTACTACGGCATGGGCGCCTTCATCAGCATGCACACGCTGAATCTCCTCGGCAAGGACGGCGGCCCGCTGCTGGTCGCCCTGCTGCCGCTGGTCGGCGGTCTCGCCGGACTGGTCGCCGGCGTGGTGCTCGGCTACGTCACGACCAAGAAGGCCGGCACCACCTTTGCCATGATCTCGCTCGGCATCGGCGAACTGGTCGCCGCCTGCGCGCTGATGTTCCCCGGCTTCTTCGGCGGCGAAGGCGGCATCTCGGGCAATCGCGTGGTCGGCAAGGGCAACCTGCTGGGCTTCACCTGGGGGCCGCAGGTCGAGATGTACGGACTGATCGTGGCCTGGGCCTTTCTCGCCACCGTCGCCATGTTCGCCCTGACGCAGACGCCGCTGGGGCGCATGGCCAATGCCGTGCGCGACAACCCGGAGCGCGCCGAGTTCGTCGGCTACGACACGCAGCGCGTGCGCTACCTGATGCTGATCCTCTCCGGCTTCTTCGCCGGGGTCGCCGGCGGCCTCACCGCGCTCAACTACGAAATCGTCACCTCCGAAACGCTCAACGCGCATACCTCGGGCGTGGTGCTGCTGATGACCTTCGTCGGCGGCATCGGCTTCTTCTACGGGCCGATCATCGGCGCCATACTCGTCACGGTGATGCAGATCGTGATCGGCGGCATGACACAGGCATGGCTGCTGTATTTCGGCTCGTTCTTCCTGTTCATGGTGCTGATGGCGCCGGGCGGCATCGCCAGCGTCATTTCGATGCAGCGCAACCTCTGGCAGGCAGGGCTGTTCGGCCGCATGGTGCCGCACTACCTCGCCGTCGCCGTGCCCGTGCTGGTGCTGATGGCCGGCCTGATCGGCCTGATCGAAATGAGCTATGCCCTGCTGGCCGGCGAAGGAGTCGGCGCCGGCGACACGGCGACGCGGGTCATGAAGATGGACCTCCATCTCAACACGCCCGGCCCCTGGCTGACGGCCGTTGCCGTCACGGCTGTCGGCCTGGCGCTGACGCGCTGGATCGGCGGCCGCACCCGCGCCGCCTGGAATTCCACGCTGTCGACGCTGCACGGAGACAGG
>DAIOGL010000029.1:0-4173 GCA_036745235.1 Sulfuritalea sp. | reverse complement strand
ATCATTCGCGGCGTCGATCTCGACATCCATCGCGGCGAGCGCCATGCCATCATCGGTCCCAACGGCGCGGGCAAATCCACGCTGTTCCACCTGATCAGCGCGCGCCTGCCGGTTTCCTCCGGCGTCATCGAGCTCAAGGGCGAGAACGTCATCGGCCTCAAGCCCTTCGAGATCAATCGCAAGGGGCTCTCGCGCAGTTTCCAGATCACCAACATCTTCCACAACCTCTCGGTGTTCGAGAACCTGCGCTGCGCGGTGCTCTGGTCGCTGGGCTACCGTTATTCGTTCTGGCACCGGCTGGCCGGCCTCGCGGATGCGCGCCTGCGTGCCGAGGCCGTAATGGAAGACATCGGGCTGGCGGACCGCCGCGACACGCCCGCCGGCATCCTCTCCTACGCCGAACAGCGCGCGCTCGAAATCGGCATCACCATCGCCAGCGGGGCCGACGTCATCCTGCTCGACGAACCGACCGCGGGCATGAGCCGCTCGGAAACGGACGACGCCGTCGCCCTGATTCGCCGCGTCACCGAAGGCAAGACCCTGGTCATGGTCGAGCACGACATGGGCGTCGTGTTCGGGCTCGCCGACCGCATCTCGGTGCTGGTCTACGGCCAGATCATCGCCACCGACGCGCCTGCCGCCATCCGCTGCAACGCCGCGGTGCAGGAAGCCTATCTCGGAACCAGCCTGCATTCGGGGAATGAGCATGAGTGACGCCGTGTTGTCGAAGCCCATGCTGCAAGTCAGCGACCTCCAGGCCTATTACGGCAAGAGCCACGTCCTGCATGGCGTCAATCTCCACGTCAACACCGGCGAAATCGTCTGCCTGCTGGGCCGCAACGGCGTCGGCCGCTCGACCACGGCCAAGGCGGTCATGGGCCAGGTCGTCGCGCGCGGCAGCATCAAGTTCAACGGTTGCGACATCCTCGGCAAAAAGGCCTTCGAAATCGCCCGCTGCGGCGTCGGCTACGTGCCCGAAGACCGCTCGATCTTTCCCGACCTGACGGTGCGGCAGAACCTGATGCTGGGCGTCAAGGATCCGCGCCGCTGCGGGCGCTGGAACATCGACGACATGTACGCCCTCTTCCCCCGCCTCAAGGAACGCGACAACACCCCCGGCGGCGTGCTCTCCGGCGGCGAGCAGCAGATGCTGACCCTGTGCCGCACGCTGATGGGCGATCCGGACCTGATCATGATCGACGAGCCGACCGAGGGCCTCGCGCCCAAGATCGTCGAGCAGGTCGGCCAGTTCCTTCAGGAGATCAGGAAGCGCGGGATTTCGATCCTGCTCATCGAACAGAAGCTGGCGATCGCGCTCGACATTTCCGAACGCCTCTACCTCATGGGCCACGGCCGCATCGTCTTCGAAGGCACGCCGGCCGACCTCAAGAACAACGAAGCCATCCGCAAGGAATGGCTCGAAGTATGAAACCCGACAATTTCAGCAAGGAGCAAGCATGAGCAGCGCCAGATATGAATTGAATGGCAGCACCGCCGTCATCACCCTCGACAATCCGCCGGTCAACGGCCTGGGCTACGACCTGCGTTGCGGCATCGTCGCCGGCATCGACAAGGCCGCCGCCGATCCCGCGGTCAAGGCCGTGGTGCTGATCGGCTCCGACCGCGCCTTTTCGGGCGGCGCCGACATCCGCGAATTCGGCTCGCCGAAATCCTACGCCGAGCCCAACCTGCTGACCGTGATCCGCATCGTCGAGGCCTGTCCGAAGCCGGTGGTCGCCGCGATCGGCGGCGTCTGCATGGGCGGCGGCCTCGAACTGACGCTGGGCTGCCACTTCCGCGTCGCCGTCGCCGGCGCCTCGATCGCCCTGCCGGAAATCAAGCTGGGACTCTTGCCCGGCGCCGGCGGCACGCAGCGCATGCCGCGCATCGTCGGCGTCGAAGCCGCGCTGAACCTGATCCTTTCCGGCAATCCGGTCCCCTCGGAGAAGTTCAAGGGCACGCCGCTGTTCGACGAGTTCATCGAGGGCGACCTGCTCAAGGGCGCGCTGGCCTTCGCCAGCAAGGTCGTCGCCGAGAAGCGCCCGCTGAAGCGCGTGCGCGACATCAAGATCGACTACCCGGCGCAGGAAGCCTTCTTCGAGTTCTCGCGCAACATGGTCAAGGGCGTGGCCGGCCCCTTCCCCGCGCCCTTCAAGTGCATCGACGCCGTGCAGGCCGCGCTGACCAAGCCCTTCGACGAAGGCATGAAGCTCGAGCGCAGCTACTTCCTCGAACTCATGGGCACGCCCGAGTCGCGCGCGCTGCGCCACGCCTTCAGCGGCGAGCGCGCCGCATCGAAGATTCCCGACGTGCCGGACGACACGCCGACGCGCAAGATCGCCAAGGTCGGCGTGATCGGCGCCGGCACCATGGGCGGCGGCATCACCATGAACTTCCTCAATGCCGGCATCCCGGTGACCATGCTGGAAATGAAGCAGGAAGCGCTGGACAAGGGCATCGCCACGATCCGCAAGAACTACGAGAACAGCATGAAGAAGGGCAAGCTGACCCAGGAGAAACTGGACCAGCGCATGGGCCTGCTCAAGGGCACCCTGTCCTACGACGACTTCAAGGACGCCGACCTGATCATCGAGGCCGTGTTCGAGGAAATCGGCGTCAAGGAAGCCGTGTTCAAGAAGCTCGACGAGATCGCCAAGCCCGGCGCCATCCTCGCCTCCAACACCTCGACGCTCGACGTGAACAAGATCGCCAACTTCACCAAGCGTCCGCAGGATGTCGTCGGCATGCACTTCTTCAGCCCGGCCAACGTCATGAAGCTGCTCGAAGTGGTGCGCGGCGCGGCAACCGCCAAGGACGTCATGGCCACCGTGATGCAGATCGCCAAGAAGATCAAGAAGACCGCGGTGGTCTCCGGCGTCTGCGACGGCTTCATCGGCAACCGCATGATCGAACACTACGGCCGCGTCGCCGGCTTCCTGCTCGAGGAAGGGGCGACGCCGGCGCAGGTGGACAAGGCCCTGGAGAAGTGGGGCATGGCCATGGGACCGTTCCGCATGGGCGACCTCGCCGGCAACGACATCGGCTGGGCGATCCGCAAGCGCCGCTATGTCGAGAAGCCCAACATCCGCTACGCCAAGTTCGCCGACCGCCTCTGCGAGCAGGGCCGCTACGGGCAGAAGACCGGCAAGGGCTGGTACCTCTACCAGCCGGGCAACCGCAAGGCGATTCCCGATCCCGAAGTCGACAAGATGCTGGAGGACTACCGCAAGGAACTCGGCATCACGCCGCGCAAGATCAGCGATGCCGAAATCGTCCAGCGCTGCATCTACGCGCTGGTCAATGAAGGCGCGCGGATTCTGGAAGAAGGCATCGCCGCCCGCGCCTCCGACATCGACATGATCTACCTGACCGGCTACGGCTTCCCGCTGCATCGCGGCGGCCCGATGCTCTACGCCGACGAGGTGGGCCTCTACAACGTCGCGCGGAGCATGAAGGAATTCGCCGCCAGTTCCGGCGACGCCTTCTGGGAGCCGGCGCCGCTGATCGCCAAGCGCGTCGCCGAAGGCAAAGCCCTCACCGCCGCCTGAACCTGCCGAACCGAATTCTGGAGAATCACATGACTGATGCCGTTATCGTATCCACCGCCCGCACCGGACTCGCCAAGTCCTGGAAGGGCGCCTTCAACATGACCCATGGCGCCACGCTCGGCGCCCATTCCGTGAAGCACGCCGTGGCCCGCGCCAGGCTCGATCCGGCCGAGGTCGAAGACGTGCTGATCGGCTGCGCCACGCCCGAGGGCACCACCGGCGCCAACGTCGCGCGCCAGATCGCGCTGGTGGCCGGCCTGCCGGTCACCGTGCCGGGCGCCACGGTCAACCGCTTCTGCTCCTCGGGCCTGCAGACCATCGCCATGGCCGCCCAGCGCATCATCGCCGGCGAGGGCGACATCTACGTCGCCGGCGGCGTCGAGAACATCGGCTGCACCCAGGGCGAGATGAACCGCCACATGCTGGCCGACCCCTCGCTGCTGGCCTGGAAGCCGGAAATCTACTGGGGCATGCTGCAGACCGCCGAACAGGTGGCCAAGCGCTACAGCATTTCGAAGGAGCGCCAGGACGAATACGGAGTGAACAGCCAGCTGCGCGCCGCCGCCGCGGCGGCCGCCGGCAAGTTCAACGACGAGATCGTGCCGATGACCGTGACCATGGGCGT
>DAIOGL010000028.1:4447-14927 GCA_036745235.1 Sulfuritalea sp. | reverse complement strand
GCGCGGCGCGCATCGGATTCTGATGATGGACTCGCCTTACAGCCCGCTTGAATTCGCGCTGCTCAACGACTGGCAGCGCGATTTTCCAATCACGGCGGAGCCTTTCGAAGCGCTCGCGGCAAGAGTCGGCGCCGACGGCACGGTGATTCTCGCGACCCTCAGGCGACTGCAGGCGCGCGGCGCCATCAGTCGCGTCGGCGCGGTGTTCGCGCCGCGGCGCATCGGCGCCTCGACGCTGGCAGCACTGGCCGCTCCTGCCGAAAGGCTCGAGCGGATTGCGGCGCAGGTCAGTGCGCGGCCCGAAGTGAACCACAACTACCAGCGCGAGCATCGTTACAACCTGTGGTTCGTCGCCACGGCCGCAGACCAGGGCGCACTGGCGGCGGCGTTGGCGGCGATCGAGCGCGAGACAGGCTGTGCCGTGATCTCCTTGCCGCTGGAGCAGGAATATCACATCGACCTCGGCTTCGACCTGCGCTCGCCGCACAAGCATCGTGTCGATATATCCGGCACGTCGCTGCGCGAGCCAGATGCCGCGGAAAGGCAGCTGATCGCGGCGCTGCAGCCCGGCCTCGATCTGGTGGACCGTCCCTTCGCGCGGCTCGGCGAACGCGTCGGCATGAGCGAGGAGGAAGTGCTGAGCCGGATCACCGGCTGGCTCGAGGAGGGCCTGATCAAGCGCTTCGGCGTGGTGGTGCGCCACCAGGAACTTGGCTACCGGGCCAATGCGATGGTGGTGTTCGACGTGCCCGACGACAAGGTCGACCGGATCGGCGGGCAACTCGCTACCGAAGCCGGCGTCACCTTGTGTTACCGGCGCCGGCGCAGTCTGCCGCAGTGGCCCTACAACCTGTATTGCATGGTGCATGGGCGTTCCCGCGAGGATGTCCAGCCGGTAATCGAGCACTTGAGCCGGGTCGCCGGCTTGCCGGCCCAGGCGCTGTTTTCGACGCGGCGTTTCAAGCAGTGCGGCGCGCGCTATTTCGTCGAGTCCGCCGAATCGGCAGCAAACGGGTTGGTCGATGCGTGAGGCCTCGGCGTCCGGCCAAACGCCAGTCGCGCCGCTGGACGAGGTCGATAAGCGGCTGATCAACGCCTTGCAGGGCGGCTTTCCCCTGGTCGCCGAGCCCTACCGCCAGGTCGCCGATGCCCTCGGCATGAGCGAGACGGAACTGCTGCGGCGTCTCGATTCGCTGCTCGAGCGGCGCATTCTGACGCGCTTCGGACCCATGTTCCAGATCGAGCGCGCCGGCGGCGCCTTCGTGCTGGCCGCCCTGCGCGTGCCCGAGGCCGACTTCGAACGGGTCGCGGCGCAGGTCAATGCCTTCCCCGAAGTGGCGCACAACTATCGCCGCGGGCATGAGCTGAACATGTGGTTCGTGCTCGCCACCGCCATGCCGCAAGGGATAGCCGAGACCATTGCCGCCATCGAGGCCGCCACCGGCCTGACGGTATTCGCCTTCCCGAAAGAGCGCGAATACTTCGTGGAGATGAAGCTGCATGCCTGAGCGGAAGCCGGGACCCGGCACCGAAATCGACGCCACCGACCGGCGCCTGATCGTCGCCACCCAGGCCGGGTTGCCGCGCGTCTCGCGCCCCTACGATGCGATCGCGGAGCAGCTTGGCATCGGCGGCGACGAAGTCGTGCGGCGCCTGCAGCGCATGCTCGATTGCGGCGTGATCCGCCGCATCGGCGCGGTGCCGAACCACTATGCCATCGGGTATACGGCGAACGGCATGTCGGTTTGGGACGTCGATGACTCACGCATCGACGAACTGGGCATGAAGGTCGGCGCGCTGGAATTCGTCACCCACTGCTACCGGCGTCCGCGCCGCCTGCCGGACTGGCCCTACAACCTGTTCGCGATGGTGCATAGCCGGAACCGGGAGCAGGTCGCTGCCCGCGTCGCCGAGATCGCGGCGCTGCTCGGCGATGCCTGCCGGGGGCACGACATCCTCTACAGCACGGCCATCCTCAAGAAAACCGGACTCCGCATCGCCGGTTGATCGGCCTACTGCTGCTCCTGAAGACTGGTGATGTAGGCGAGGATGTCCTGCATGTCCTCCGGCTTGAGCGTGTTGAGCAGGCCGCCGACGCCCTCTTCATCGTGGGGGCGTTCGCCCGCCACGTACTTGTCCATCTGCCGTTTGAGGTAGCTCGTGTATTGGCCGACCAGCATCGGGAACATGCCGCGTCCCATGCCGGTCTTGCCGTGGCAGGTGACGCACTTCTTCTGGTAGATGGCCTCGCCATTGGGCAGGTTGCCCGTCACGCGCGGAATGATCATGACGCGCTCGGTCAGGGTCAGGCGCGTCAGCGCGTCGTCGGTATCCTTGAAAACCGGCCATTTGGTGGGCAGCTCGATCGAAGCCAGGTAGGCGGCGATATCCTTGATGTCCTCGTCCGGCAGTTCCCGTTCCTGGGTGTAGGGATACATCGGAATGTTCACCCGCGTGCGGGCGCGAAATGCCTTGAGCTGAGACTCGAGGTATTTGGCTTGCTGGCCCGCCAGGCGCGGGTACTCGCCGCGCGAGCCGCCCTGTCCGGCTTCGCTGTGGCAGCCGGCGCAGGTGGCGTTGATTTCCTTGCCCTTCTCCAGATTCTGGGCGTTTCCGGGGCCGCTGACGCACAGTGTCAGCAGCAAGACCAGCAAGTAGTTCTTCATTGAATCGATGTGAGCAACCGGGATGCGACGCATTGTCGCAGTCGCAGGGCGCGCTTTTCCTTGATCTGTATCGGATAATCCGCTGATGGCAAATCTTACTACGCCCGACGAGGGTTCCAATCTGCGGCTCAACCTGCGCCGCACGGTGATACTTCGCTGGTGGCTGCTGGCCGCCGCAGTGATTGCCGTGTCGTCGGCGCCGACTCTTCTGGATATCGGCCTGCCGCAACTCCCCATGTTCGCGGTCGTCGTGCTGATGGCGGGGTTCAATGCCTATGTTCAGTGGCGCACCGGCACGGATGAGCCGGTGGGCGCTGCCGAATTGTTCGGCCAATTGTGCGTCGATCTCGCGGCGCTGGGAATTCTGCTGTATCTGTCCGGCGGCGCCGCCAATCCTCTGATCTCCTTTCTGCTGGTACCGGTTGCCGTGGCCGCGCTTTCCCTGCCGGGAAGTCTCACTGCTGCCATCGCACTTCTCGCCGTGGGGATCTATTCGCTGCTGACGTGGCAGTTTCTGCCGCTGCAGGTTGCGGGCGCCGAACGCGCCGCGCGTCTGCACCTGGCCGGGATGTGGCTGACCTTCGTGGTTTCCGCGGCCATGATTGCGTGGTTCGTGGCGCGCATGACGGCCTCGATCCGCGAACGCGACGACCGGCTGGCTGCGGCGCGCGAGCAGGCCCTGCGCGACGAGCGCGTGGTGGCGCTGGGCGCGCTGGCGGCCGGTGCCGCGCATGAGCTGGGGACACCGCTGGCGACCATCGCGGTAATCGTCGGCGAACTGCAGCGGGACGTTCATCTGGATGACGAGGCGCGTCGCGATCTGTCGGTGGTGATGGAGCAGGTCGACCTGTGCAAAGGCATTATCAGCACATTGGCGGAACGCACCGGAACGCGGCGGCCGGAGCATGTTCAGGTCGTCGATGCACGCGACTGGCTGCAAGGCCTGCGCGCGCGCTGGCACGCGATGCGGCCGCAGGCGGCCAGCCGGCTGATGCCTGCCGGCGGCTCCGGCGTGCCCCTGATCGTCACCGAGGCGACGCTGGAGCAGGCGCTGATCAATCTGCTCAACAACGCCGCAGACGCCAGCGATGCCGAATTCGAGATCAGCCTGTTCTGGGACCAGGCGACACTGACGATCCTGATCGTCGACGGCGGTCCCGGGTTTCCCGCGGAAGTGCTCCATCAGGGTGGCCGCGTGCCGCTGCCCGCGCGTAATCGCGGCGCCGGCATCGGCCTGTTGCTGGCGTTTTCGGCGATCGAGCGGTTGGGAGGGCGCATCGCGCTGGATAATCCGGCAGGCGGAGGCGGCCGGGCAAGGATCGAATTGCCGATCGCGCAAGATCGGGGTACGACTGGAGCGATATGAACGAAAAGATACTGGTCATCGAGGATGACGACACCTTCAGCACAACGCTGGTGCGCGCCTTGAAGCGCCGCGGCTACGAGGCGCTTGCCGCAAATGACGTTGCAGCAGCGATCGGCCTGATGGAGACAGCCACGCCGGCCTGGGTGGTGCTCGATCTGAACCTCGCCGGTGCGTCCGGTCTGGCCCTGATTCCGCGCTTGCGCGAGATCGACCCGGCGTGCCGGATCGTTGTGCTCACCGGCTACGCCAGCATCAGCACGGCGGTCGATGCGATCAAGCTGGGGGCGGTGCAATACCTGGCGAAGCCCGTTGATGTCGATACCTTGCTGCGGGCCTTCGGCCACGCGCTCCAGGCAGGCGAAACGGCCTCCGCAGCCAGCCCGCCGGCTGCTATTTCGCATTCGCCGATGTCCGTGGAGCGCATGGAATGGGAGCACATCCAGCGCGTCCTCGGCGAACACAAGGGCAACATATCCGCTACCGCGCGGGCGCTCAACATGCATCGCCGCACCTTGCAGCGCAAGTTGTCGAAACGGCCGGCCAGGCAGTAGCAAAGCGGCTGCCCGGGCGGGCTGGCCGCCTGCTCAGTGCCCTGTGTCGAAGCGAAAGGGGACGGCGATCCGCTGCCGTTCGGTTTCGACAATCACTGTCGCCACCCAGGTCATGCGGCCGGAAACGCAGACCGGCAGGGAGGTTTCGCCGACATGGCGGCCGCCGCCGGCCGGCGCGAGTTGGCTCCGGTTGAAGCCCATGTTCATGCTCTCCCCCGCGAAGTCCACTTCGACTTTTTTCGCTTCGACGCCGCTGAGGTCCACCTCGACGCGCAGGGATTGAAGGACGGGTATCGGCCGCGGCGTGATGGAGAACTCCAGCCGCCCGCCTTGGGGCAATGCGGCCGAGCATGTCCGGCGCTGGAGGTCGCAACCGGGTTCCGCCGCAGCCGTGACATCCGCCTTGGGCAGCAGCAGGGGCGACAGGTAGTTGCCGATGAGCGCTATGGCCACCAGAGCGACGATCATCGCCAGGTTGATCAGCTGGGGTTTGCCGGGTTTCAAGGCCGAGCCTCCAAACGACGCGTTATGCCTGCATAGGGCCAATTGATGCTTGGCAACATTTTGATCTGCATCAAGCCTCAGCGCTCCATTCGGGCGTTAAATGTGCGGCATATTGTCGCAGCGGCGAAGTGTCGCAGCGGCGATCAGGTAGTACGAAACGCATCGGAAGCTGGACCTACGACGTATCAATCGGAAATGGGAGCGACAAACATGAAGCAGTTTAACAAGCAAGCCACCTCGCTGCTGCTGGCGGCGGGGATGGGGCTGGCGGCGAGCGCGGCCTGGTCGGCCGACACGCTGCAGGACGTGCTGAAGGCACGGGGTTTGAGCCAGCAGGATCTGCTGGCGGCGGCCAAGACCTATGTGCCGACCGGCAAGCGCGACGAATTCACCGCCTTCAGTTCGGGTGGTCAGTCGGGTCAGGTCATCGTTTATGGCATTCCCTCGATGCGCATCCTGAAGTACATCGGCGTGTTCACGCCGGAACCGTGGCAGGGCTACGGCTTCGACGAAAGTTCGAAGAAGGTGCTGGCCGGCGGCCGCATCGACGGCAAGGACATCACCTGGGGCGACACCCACCACCCGGCAATGTCCGAAACCAACGGCGAATACGATGGCCAGTTCCTGTTCATCAACGACAAGGCCAACCCGCGCCTCGCCGTGATCGACCTGCGCGACTTCGAAACCAAGCAGATCGTCGTCAATCCGATCTTCAAGTCGGAGCATGGCGGTGCCTTCGTCACCACCAACACCGAGTACGTGATCGAGGCAGCGCAGTATCCGGCGCCGCTGGAGAACAAGAAGTTCTTCCCGCTCGAGGAAATGAACGAGAAGTATCGCGGCGGCGTCACTTACTGGAAGTTCGATCGCAAGGAAGGGCGCATCCTGCCCAACGAGTCCTTCACCTTCGAACTGCCGCCCTACTGGCAGGACCTGTCGGACGCCGGCAAGCTGGCATCCGAAGGCTGGTCGTTCACCAACTCCTTCTGCTCCGAGCGTTACGTCGGCGGCATCGAGAAGGGGCGTCCGCCGTATGAAGCGGGCTGTTCGGCCAAGGACACCGACTACCTGCACGTGTTCAACTGGAAGAAGGCGGTCGAGATCGTCAAGGCCGGCAAGGGCATCAAGACCATCAACGGTCACAAGGTGATCCCGATGGAAGTCTCGATCAAGGAAGGCCTGCTGTTCCTGATCCCCGAGCCGAAGAGCCCGCACGGAGTCGACGTCACGCCGGACGGCAAGTTCATCGTCGTCGCCGGCAAGCTCGACACGCACGTTTCGGTGTACAGCTTCGAGAAGATCCAGGCGGCGATCAAGGCCGGCAAGTTCGAGTCCAAGGACGCCTACGGCATCCCGGTGATCGGCATGAAGGACGCGCTGCATACGCAGGTATCGCTGGGCCTCGGTCCGCTGCATACCCAGTACGACAGCAAGCCCTGCGTCGCCTACACCTCGCTGTATGTCGACTCGCAAGTGGCCAAGTGGAACTACTGCGAAGGCAAGGTGCTGGACAAGCTCAGCGTGCACTACAACATCGGTCACCTGATGACCATGGAAGGCGATTCGACCAAGCCGGCCGGGAAGTATCTGGTTGCGCTGAACAAGCTGTCGATCGATCGTTTCGCGCCGGTGGGTCCGCTGCAGCCGCAGAACCATCAGCTGATCGACATCAGCGGCGACAAGATGCAGTTGCTCTACGACATGCCGATCCCGCTGGGTGAGCCGCACTACGTGGTGGCCATCGATGCCAAGAAGCTGAAGCCTGCCGTGCGCTACAAGGTCGGCACCGACAGCCGCACCGACAAGCCGCATCCGGGTGCCGCCAAGGCCGGTGAAGAGAAGGTCGTCAAGAAGGGCAACAAGGTCGAAGTGTTCGGTACGCTGATCCGCTCGCACATCACGCCGGAAACCATCGAAGTCGATGTCGGCGACGAAGTGACGATCAACCTGACCAACCTCGAGCGTGCGCAGGACGAGACCCACGGCTTCACGGTGTCGACCTACAACGTGCATGCGTCGGTTGAGCCGGGCAAGACCGTGGCGGTGAAGTTCAAGGCCGACAAGGAAGGCGTCTATCCGTACTACTGCACCGAGTTCTGCTCCGCGCTGCACCTGGAGATGATGGGCTATCTGCTGGTCAAGCCGAAGGGCTGGAAGCCGACCAAGATGGAACTGGCCAAGGGCAGCTACACGGAAGCCGACTACAAGGCGACGGTGAAGAAGGTAGCCGACACGCAGGCGATCATCGACTCCGTGGTGGCCTACATCACCAGCGTCAACTACAAGGACTTCCCGGATGTCGTGGCGATGGTGGAAGACGCGTTCGACCAGTTGGGCAAGACCAAGGGCCTGAAAGAGAAGCATGAAGCCTTTGCTGCCAAGAAGGACTGGGAGAACGCCAACCTCTGGGCCGAGCAGATCTGGCAATATCAGGTCAAGACCGCCGACCTCGGCTTGCGCGCCAAGACCTACCTGGAACAGAATGGTGCCAAGAAGGTCAAATAAAATGTAGTCGATCAAGGCAAGTCTCCCGGGGGGCAGATATTTCTGCCCCCCGTTTTTTTATGTCCCCGCGAGAAGCGGGGACGGCATTCTCGTGATTGGGGCAAAATGGAATCGGCTGAAGTTATCCGTTCCAGTGACGTGTCTATGCGCAAGTTATCTCTCATCGTTGGTCCCGCTGCCCTCGCCCTGGCCATCGCGCTGTGGACGGTGCTGGTGGTATTTTCCCTATGGACGCAGCGTGAGCAACTGGATCGAACGGCAACGGCACTGGCCAAGATCGACGCCGTCGCCAACCTGCGAAAGGACATGGCGATCCGCAAGTGGGCCGATACGCTGGGCGGCGTCTATGTCAACGAAGCCAAGATACCCAACCTCGAGTCAATGGATGAACAGGAGCGTCTGGCAGTAACACGCGGCACCGGCGAGAACCTCAAGCTGGTTTCGATCGCACCCATTCATATCCTGTTGGCGATTCAGGAGATCAGCCAGAAGACTTATGGCACCAAGGAACGGCTGACCTCGCTGCAACTGCGCAATCGTGCCAATGCCCCGGACGAATGGGAGACCAATGCGCTGAAGGCATTGCAGGGCGGGTCCGAAATGGCCACCGAGACCCTGCCGCAAAAGGCCGGCGGTCACGGCCTGTTGCGGGTGATGATTCCGATGAGGATGGACAAGGAGTGTCTGGAATGTCATCGGGACACCCTCGTCCCTGTCGGTGGCTTGCGCGGCGGCGCCGCGATATCGATCGACCTCAATACCTACCGCACGGCGCAGGAACCGACCTGGCGCACCATTCAGTACTGGCATTTCGGCATCTGGCTGCTCGGCCTGACGACGATCTATGCCTTCTGGTTCTTCTCACGCCGCCGCACCGCGGAGCAGGCAAGACTGGAAGCGGATCGGCGCGAGAACGAAGCGGCTTTCGCCGCCATGGCGGAGGGCGCCGTCATCACCGATGCCGACGGCAGCATCCTCTGGGTCAATGACGCCTTCTGCTCCATCTACGGCTACGCGCGCGAGGAAGTGATCGGCCGCAACCCGCGCATCCTCAAGTCCGGCAGGCACGATGCCGCCTTTTACGGCGAATTGTGGCGACAACTCCTGGAGGGGGGCCATTGGCGCGGCGAAGTGTGGAACAGGCGCAAGACCGGTGAGGTGTTCCCCGAAGAGCTTTCCATCCAGGCGCTGCGCGGTCCCGACGGAAAGATTGTGCGTTTCATATCCATTTTCTCGGACATTACCGAGCGCAAGCGCAACGAGGAAGAATTGCAGAAGCAGCGGCAGCAATTGGAGGAATCCGAGTCCCGGTTGCGGGAACTTGCCGAATTCCTGCAGACTGTGCGCGAGGAGGAGCGGGCCCGAATCGCCCGCGAGTTGCATGACGAAATGGGGCAAGCGCTGACGGCGCTGCGCATCGATCTCGGCTGGCTGCGCAACAAATGTCTGCCCCTCGGCACGCCCGCGGTCGAGCGTGTCGGCTCGGCGCTTGGGGTGGTCGAACACAGCATTGTTTCCCTGCGGCGCATTTCAGAGGATTTGCGCCCGGCAATGCTGGACAGCCTGGGCCTGGCAGCCGCCGTGGAGCATCACGTGGAGCAGTTCTCGCAGCGCACCGGGATTCCCTGCCGTCTGCGCATGAACCGTGAAGAGTTCGAACTCGAGGACCGCCTGGCGACCACGGTATTCCGTGTCGTCCAGGAGACCCTGACCAACGTCGCCCGCCACTCCGGCGCCAGCGAAGTGTCCGTGCAGATCGACCAGGCCGAGGACGGGATCCATCTGACCATGCAGGATAATGGCCGCGGTTTCTCGGGCGCCAACGACAAGAAGACATTCGGCCTGCTCGGCATGCGCGAGCGCATCGCGATGCTCGGCGGCCGTCTGGAAATCGACAGCAGGCCCGGTCATGGCACCCGCATCACAGCGTGGCTGCCCCATCACAAGGCAACACGAACATGATCAGAATTCTCATCGTCGATGACCATGCCATTCTGCGGGCCGGCCTAAAGCACCTGCTGTCAGAAGCCGGCGACATTGTGGTGGCTGGCGAGGCCGGAAACGGCGTCGACGCCCTTGCGCTGGCTCGTGGCGGCGGCTGGGAGGTCATGGTGCTGGACATGACCATGCCGGGAAAGAGCGGCATCGAGCTGATCAAGCAGATCAAGGCGGAGAATCCGAGGCTGCCGGTTCTCGTGCTCAGCATGCATGCCGAGGATATCTACGCCGTTCGTGCGCTGCGTGCCGGCGCTTCGGGTTACCTGTGCAAGGACAATGCCGAGTCGCAGCTGGAGCAGGCCATTCGCAAGGTGGCCACCGGCGGCCTCTACATAAATCCTGCAGTGGCTGAGAAACTGGCGATGGAGGTGCTCGGCACCACGGGGGCCACGACCGAGGTGCTGCCGCACACCCGGTTGTCCGACAGGGAATATGAGGTCTTTCGCCATATTGCTGCCGGCCTCGGCGTCACCGAAATTGGCAGGCTGTTGAATTTGAGTGTGAAGACGGTCAGTACCTACAAAGCCCATGCCATGCAGAAAATGGGTTTTGCCAACACGGCGGAGCTGATCCAATACGCCCTGAAGCACGATCTGGTTGACCAGACGCGCAACTGATTGCCGGCAGCCTAGGAATCGTCCTACCCCGGCACCGTACTTCCCTAGGGGATAAATCATCCGCCGCCGACTTCCACTGTCGGCATGCGAAGCGGATCATTCGTGCAGTGCGTCAATTCGCCGCAGCGACTCCAGGTCGCAGCAGCACAGAGGCGGGAGTTGTCAGTGGCACTGGGCAGCTTTGACATGAATGGGAGCGGACACATGAAAGCATATGGCAAGCAAGCCACCTCGCTGCTGCTGGCGGCGGGGATGGGGCTGGCGGCGAGCGCG
>DAIOGL010000028.1:0-4347 GCA_036745235.1 Sulfuritalea sp. | reverse complement strand
TCGGCTTGCGCGCCAAGACCTACCTGGAACAGAATGGTGCCAAGAAGGTCAAATAGAAGTTGAATATGGGATCCCGTCGCTCGCGACGGGATCCGCATCCCCGGGCGGTATGAGGTAGATCAAGGCAGATCCCGGGAGAGAAGAGTAAGCTGCTTTTGATTTTCATTACGAAGAGGGATAACCATGAAATTCGGATTGATTCTCGCGGGTATTGCCGCTGCTGCCTTCGCCGCACCGGCTCTGGCCGACGGCAAGGCGCTGTATCTTGAAAAGACCTGCATCGCCTGTCACGGCAAGGATGCCAAGAAGCCGCTGACGCCTGAGTATCCCAGGCTTGCCGGACAGAACGCCAAGTACGCTGAAAACCAGATGCTGGACATCAAGAGCGGCAAGCGCGCCAATGGCAACGCCGCTGCGATGAAGGGCGTCATGCACTTGGTGTCCGATGCGGAAATCAAGGAACTGGCCAAGTATCTCTCGGAGATAAAGTAATAGTTGTTTGCGCTGTATGGCAAGGCGGGTCGATTGACCAATATCAATGAACTCTGATGTTCTAATATGCGATCATTGCTTCAGCCCTTACCCACTGATAAGGAAACGAATATGTACAAGGCACTGACCCTCGCGCTCTCAATGGCGCTGATTCCCGCGTTCGCCCTGGCCCAGGCGCCCGCAGCAAAGAAGGCGGGCATCGAGTCCAAGGATTACAAATGGAACGCTCAGGAGGGCGAGAAGATCGAGGCCCTGCAGAAGAAGGGCGATCCCAAGGCCGGCAAGGAAGGCTACGAAGTCTGCGGTGCCTGCCACCTGCCGTCTGGCGCGGGCCGTTCGGACGGCACCTTCCCGCAACTGGCGGGTCAGCACACCACGGTGCTGATCAAGCAGATGGCCGACATTCGCGCCGGTCTGCGCGACAACCCGACCATGTATCCCTTCGCCAAGGAACTGACCGACGCACAGGAACTGGCCAATGTTTCGGCCTATATCGAGAGTCTGTGCATTCCGATCGACCACGGCAAGTATGAAGGCGCTGATGCTGCCAAGCAGATCGCCGACGGCAAGGTGCTGTACGAGAAGGAATGCAAGACTTGTCATGGCGAAAACGGTCAGGGCGAAAAGGCGAAGTTTTACCCCGTCATCGCTGGTCAGCATTACAAGTATCTGCTGCGCCAGATGACCGATATCCGTGACGGAAAGCGCCGTAACGCCAATCCGGACATGGTCAAGGTGATCAAGCCCTACACGGACGCGCAACTGGTGGCCATCTCGGCCTATCAGTCCAGCCTGGTCATGCACGGATCCATGTGCAAGGCTGGACCTGCTGCCAAGGGCGGCAAGAAGAAGTAAGAGCTTCATCCGATCCGCACTCCGGCTGCTGCCGGAGTGCGGGACGATTCCGGCAGCACCCCCGTAAACAGAGAACAGAATGCAAACCCAAAAAAAGCAGAACACGCTGATCACCGGGCTGACCCTGGTGGCGCTGGTGGCCCTGATCGCCGCCTACTTTTCGCCGATCTGGTGGGTTTCGCTGACGGCGCCGAACTACCCGAAGGATGCCTTTCCCGACGGCATTCGCATCCACTTTCACTTCAACGGCGTGTTCAACGGTTGCACCGCAGTCGGCAAGGGCACCCGCATGGGCAGTGAAACCCTGCAGGCCGATGTGGGCGAGGACACTCCCCGCTATAACCCGATCCTGGACAAGGACAAGGACGTCAACAAGGAGGCGAAGAGCCTCGATTGCGTCCATGAAATGAACACCATCAACCATTACGTAGGCATGTATCCGATCGACACGGGCTCCCCGGTGGAATTGCGCCTGTCGAAGTTCATCTTCGCCTGGTTCGCCGTCATGCTGCTGGGTTTCCTGGCGACGGAGCGCAGGACTCAACTGAAAATTCTGGGTGCGGGTTTCACGGCGGTTGCCGTCTGGATGGTGGTCGATCAGATCGTCATGGGACAGCTGGATGCATTCGCGGCCCACTATTACCATGAAGCGAGCACCTTCTTCAATCAGCCTGCCGTGCTGGACCAATGGAAGGCCAATCTGATACTCGCTACCAAGGTGTCGATGGCCGGAATCGTGGCGGCGATGGCGATCATCATGCTGGGGGTCTGGAAGATCCGCGGCTTCTCGCTGTTGCTGGCACTGGTACCCGCCCTGATGCCGATATTCTTCGTCATCGACTACGCCGGCTGGCTGTGGTTCTTCGGCCACAACATGCATCCCTGGGGGGCCTTTACGGTCAAGCCCTTCATGCCTACGGTATTCGGCGAGGGCAAGGTGGCGCAGTTCTCGACCTTCTCCTATCCCTACTGGGG
Source organism: Sulfuritalea sp. (assembly GCA_036745235.1). Taxonomy (GTDB): domain Bacteria; phylum Pseudomonadota; class Gammaproteobacteria; order Burkholderiales; family Rhodocyclaceae; genus Sulfuritalea. Next base: position 2,025 of record DAIOGL010000028.1, on the reverse strand, counting down.
TTATGCGCTGCTGCTGGTAGCCTTTGGCTGCCTGATGATGGCCGTGCTGTTGCGCCGCAGGCAGATGCGCACGCCGCCGGCACAATAGGCCTCACCATGAACCTGAAACGCTGGCTGGCTTTGCTGCCGGCTTTGCTGCTCGGTGTCTCATCGCTCCTGATAGCGCGTCCGGCCGACCGTGACGCAGACGAGAGCAAGCCGCCTGCTTTGGGGGCGACTGCCGATTTGTCAACGGCGCCGAGGGTCGGCGTCGATCGACCCAAACCCACCTATCCGCTCTACGAGCGCGACAAGCGCGTACACGGCTTGAAGCCGTTTCAGATCCTGGTCGATGCGGCACCGGCCGGATCGACGCTGCGCCCTCCGCCGGGTACGTATTCCGGCCCCGTGGTGATGACCAAGCCGCTGATCATCGAAGGCGGCGGACAGGTCACGATCGATGCCGGCGACCGGGGCACGGTGTTTTCACTGGAAACCGACGGTGCGGTCTTGCGCGGGCTGCATTTGACGGGTTCCGGCGACTCGCACGACACGGATGACTCCTGCCTCGATGTCCGCGGTCACCGCAACGTGATCGAGAATCTGGTGATCGACAACTGTCTGTTCGGCATCGACCTCAAGCAGTCGAACGACAACCTGGTGAAGAACAACCGGATACGCTCCAAGCCGCGCGATCTGGGCGTGCGCGGGGACGGCCTCCGCCTGTGGTACAGCGACCGCAACCTGATCGAGGGCAACGAAGTCGTCGATTCGCGGGACATGGTGGCCTGGTATTCGAATGACAACGTCTATCGGAACAATGTCGGCAAGCGCAGCCGCTACTCCATCCACTTCATGTTCGCCAACAACAACGTGGTCGAGGGCAACAGCTTCTACGACAATGCCGTCGGGGTCTACTTCATGTACACCGAAGGCGGCGCGATGCGCAACAACCTGATTTCCCACGCCACGGGCGCCGCCGGGATGGCGATCGGCTTCAAGGAAGCCAGCAACACCGTGATCGAAGGCAACGAGATCGTCTACTGCGCCGTCGGCATCGGCTCCGACCTGTCGCCCTTCCAGCCCGACAGCAAGATCTGGGTGCGCAACAATCGCTTCGCCTATAACGGTATCGCGGTAAAGTTGACCAGCGAACTGGGCGGCAATGTCGTCACCGACAACATCTTCGAGGGCAATCTGACCCATGTCGTGCAGGCGGGTCGCGGCACATCGCACCTCAATGAGTGGCGGGGCAATTACTGGGATGACTATCAGGGCTTCGATCGTGACAAGAACGACATCGGCGACACGCCCTACGAACTCTATGCCTATGCCGACCAGATATGGATCGAAATGCCGCCGGCGCGGTTTTTCAAGACGGCACCGGTAATGGAATTGCTGGATTTCCTGGAACGGCTGGCGCCTTTCTCGTCGCCGGAATTGACGCTGAAGGATGACAAGCCGCGCTTCACAAAACCGCAGCTGATCACAAGCAAGGTGACAGGATGAGCGAACCGAAACCACCGGACACACCCAAACCGCCCCCTTCGCGGGAGCGGATGCAGCAGGCGCGCCGCCGCTGGCTGCGCACTGTACTGCTTACCGGCGGCGTGATGGGTGCCGCGCTTTCCGGATTCCTGCCCCTGGTTTACGCCCGGACCAAGCGGTTGCGGCCGCCGGGAGCACTGGACGAAAAGGATTTTCTGGCCTCATGCATCAAGTGCGGTCAATGCGTGCAGGTATGCCCGGTACAGGCGATCAAGCTGGCGGATCTCGTCGATGGCGTTGCCGTGGGCGTGCCGTACATCGATGCGCGCGAGCAGGCCTGCGATTTTTCCTGTGATGCCGTGCAGTGCATCCTGGCTTGTCCGACCGGAGCGCTGGTCTACAAGAAGCCGGCTTTTCTCGGCGTGCGCAAAGGCGCGAAGCTGGCTGCAGCGCCCATCCTCAAGGCCAAGGAGAAAGACCCCGAGCCGACCCTGAATCTGGGCGAGCGCATCGGCGTTGCGCGCCTGACCCGGCCGGAAGCCTGTCTGGCGATTCAGG
>DAIOGL010000027.1:0-14993 GCA_036745235.1 Sulfuritalea sp. | reverse complement strand
ATCCGATGGCGGACGGCCCGACCATTCAGCGCGCCTCCGAACGCGCGCTGGCGCATGGCATGAGCTTGCGCCGCGTGCTGGCCCTGGTGAGTGAATTTCGCAAGGAGAACGCGACGACGCCGGTGGTGCTGATGGGCTACGCCAATCCGGTCGAAGCCTACGGCGTGGAAGAGTTTGCGCGGGATGCGAAGAAGTCCGGCATCGATGGCGTGCTGGTGGTCGACTACCCGCCGGAAGAATGCGCGGGATTTTCGGCGACCATGAAACAGGCGGGAATCGATCCGATTTTTCTGCTGGCGCCGACCTCCACCGAGAAGCGCTATGCCGAAGTCGCGCAGATCGGCAGCGGCTACATCTACTATGTCTCGCTGAAGGGAGTGACCGGCTCCGGCAACCTCGATCTGGACGAAGTCGCGCGCCGCATTCCGTTGATCCGCGAGAAGGTCGGCATGCCCGTAGGTGTCGGCTTCGGCATACGCGACGGCGCGACGGCGGCGCGCATTGCCGCAGTGGCCGATGCAGTGGTGATCGGCAGTCGCATCATCGAAGAAATAGAGAGTGCCCCCGCCGGCGAGGCGACGGCACGAGTGCAGAGCTTTCTCTCCGGCGTACGCGCCGCAATGGATGGAGAAACCCGATGAGCTGGTTACAAAAACTGCTGCCACCCAAGATCAAGCGCTCGGAAGGCGGGCGCAAGTCGATTCCGGAGGGTTTGTGGGCGAAGTGCCCGGCCTGCGAGGCGGTGCTCTACAGCAGCGATCTCGAGAACAACCAGAACGTCTGTCCCAAGTGTGCCCACCATCTCCGGCTGCGCGCTCGCGTCCGGCTCGACGCCTTGCTGGATCCCGAAGGGCGCTTCGAGATCGGCACCGAAGTCATCCCGATGGATCCGCTCAAGTTCAAGGACAGCAAGCGCTATGTCGATCGGTTGGCCGCCGCCAACGAGGATACCGGCGAGGCCGACGCCATGGTGGTGATGCAGGGTGCGATCAAGACCGTGCCGGTGGTGATCGCCTGCTTCGAATTCGAGTTTCTCGGCGGTTCGATGGGCGCCGTGGTGGGCGAGCGCTTCGTGCGCGGCGTCAAGGCGGCGATCGAGTTGCAGGCACCCTTCATCTGCATTACGGCCTCGGGCGGCGCGCGCATGCAGGAAGGCCTGTTTTCCCTGATGCAGATGGCCAAGACCACTGCGGCCGTGACGCAGCTGGCGCACCATCAGCTGCCGTTCATCACCCTGCTGACCGACCCCACGATGGGTGGCGTTTCGGCCTCCTTCGCGTTTGTCGGCGACGTGGTGATTGCCGAGCCCGGCGCGCTGATCGGCTTCGCCGGGCCGCGGGTGATCGAGCAGACAGTGCGCGAAACGCTGCCGCCGGGCTTCCAGCGTGCCGAGTTCCTGATCGAAAAGGGTGCGATCGACATGATCGTCGATCGGCGCGAGCTGCGCGACAAACTGGCCTCACTGATTACCCTCCTGCAGCGCGTCCCGGCGGTTTGATGCCGCCATTGCCGGGTTTGCCGGACGCGAGCCTGAGCGGCTGGCTGGCGCACCTCGAAGCGCTGCATCCGCGCGGCAGCGCGGGCATCGAACTCGGGCTCGAGCGCGTAGCCGCCGTCAAATCGCGGCTGGGCCAGCGCGAGACCTGTCCGGTGATTCTGGTCGGCGGCACCAACGGCAAAGGGTCTACCTGCGCGATGCTGGAGCGCATCCTGCTTGCTGCCGGTTATCGCGTCGGCCTATATACCTCGCCACATCTGCTGCATTACGCCGAACGGGTCAGGATCAACGGCATCGTTGCCGATGACGCCAGTCTCTGCGCCGGATTCTCCCGCGTCGAGCAGGCGCGGGGCGACGCTGCGCTGACCTATTTCGAGTTCGGCACCCTGGCGGCCTGGGAAGTGTTCGCCGCGGCGAATCTCGACGCCGTCATTCTCGAGGTCGGCCTCGGGGGCCGGCTTGACGCCACGAACGTCTACCAGCCCGCCTGCGCCATCGTCACCTGTGTCGATTTCGATCACATGGATTTCCTCGGCGCGGACCGCGAGGCCATTGGATTCGAGAAGGCTGGAATCTTCCGCAGCGGCGTGCCGGCGATCTGCGGTGATCCGCAGCCGCCGCAGTCCCTGCTGGCCCATGCCGGTGCGATCGGGGCCAGGCTGCAGGTGATGGGGCGGGATTTCGGCTATCTGCGGCAGGAGCAGCAGTGGCTGTATTGGGGGCGCCCCGCCGATGACGGCGACCGGCAGGGCGACGCCGCAGCAATCCGGCGCGGCGGACTGGCGTTTCCGGCGCTGCGCGGCAGTCAGCAGCTGGCCAATGCGGCTTGCGCACTGGCCGCACTCGAGGCGCTGCACCAGGTTTTGCCGGTGGCGATGAAGGACATCCGCCAGGGCTTGATCGCGGTCGAGCTGACGGGGCGTTTTCAGGTGCTGCCCGGGCGCCCGGCGGTGGTGCTGGATGTTGCCCACAATCCGCAGGCTGCCCAAGTGCTGGCGGCCAATCTGGGCGACATGAGTTTCCATCCCAACACCTGGGCCGTGTTCGGCATGCTGGTCGACAAGGACGTCGAGGGCGTGATCGACGCCCTGCGCGCGCGGGTAACGCACTGGCTGCCGTGCACCCTGGAAGGTCGGCGTGCCGCCAGCGCCGACTTTCTGGCGGGCCGTCTGGAGGCGAAGGGAATCAAGGTCGCCGGCAAGTTCGCCTCGCCTGTCGCGGCGCTCGCCTGGGCGCAAGAGAACGCGGGCGAAGATGATAGAATTCTCGCCTTCGGATCCTTCCTCACTGTTGCTGCGGCCTTGCAAGCGCTCGGCCGTTCAGCGTAACCACGATGGCGGAACAAGACACATCGCCTGACGCAGATTTGCAACTGAAGAAGCGTGCTCGCCGCCGGCTTGTCGGCGCCGCCGCGCTGGCGCTGTTGGCCGTCATCGTCCTGCCGATGGTGATGGACCGCGAGCCGCGTCCCCTGAGCCAGGACATACAGGTGCGCATTCCCAGTCAGGATTCGACCGGCCTGGCGGCCAAGGTGTTGCCGGGCAAGCCCGTGGCGACTCCCATGCCCGCGCCGGAGCCGAAGCCCGCTGCAGAACCGAAGGCGGACGCCCAGACCAAAGCCGAGCCCGTCACCACGGTAGCCGCGGCAGCGCCTGCGGTGACCAGGCCGGCTGCCCCGGCGGCGGCGCCGGTCGTGAAGGCAGTTTCAAAGCCGGCGGAAAAGCCGGCAACCCCCGAGAAGAAGCCTGAGGCCGCCGCCAAGCCGGCGACCAAACCGGTTGCGGATGCCAAGCCGGCGAGCGACGCCTCGGGACAGTGGGTGGTTCAGCTGGGCGCCTACAAGGAGGCGGGCAACGTCAAGCTTCTGCTGTCCAAGTTGAAAGGCATCGGCGTGCCCGCATATACGGAAAGATCCGATACACCGCAGGGACCGCGCACTCGGGTTCGCGCAGGTCCCTTTGCCACCCAGGAAGCCGCAGAGAAGGCCCGCTCGAGAATCAAGATCATCGGCGTGGATGGCCCGGTAGCGCCAAAGTAGGGTGATGACCGCGTTCGATTACGCCGTGCTGGCGGCAATTCTGGCGTCGGTGCTGCTGGGCTTGTGGCGTGGCGTGGTGGGCGAGATTCTGGCGCTGGTCGCCTGGATTGTGGCGTTTCTGGTTGCGCGTGCCGAGGCGTCGGTGGTGGCCGGTTGGCTCGCCGGGCAGATTGCCGAACCGGGCATGCGGCTGGCAGCGGCTTACGTACTGGTTTTTGTCGGTGTATTGTTAGTCTTTGCGATAGCGCGCATCCTTGTTTCGCTGATGCTGAAGGCGGTTGGTTTGGGTTTGCTGGACCGCTTGCTGGGCGCCGGTTTTGGTGTCCTGCGCGGGGTTATGGTGGTATGGATGGCGGTGCTGGTGGCGGGGATGACGCCGCTGCCGAAGGCTGACTGGTGGCGCGAGGCGACGTTGGCGCCGCCACTGGAAACCGCGGTGATTGCAGCAAAGCCCTGGTTGCCGGCAGAAGCGGCAAAACGGATTCGGTTTCGATAGAGGAAGATGACCATCCCCCTCCCCCTTTCCGGGGAAGGGGGTGATAATTGTTTGCGGGCGCTGCCCGTTCCATGTTTTGGCTGCTTCTCCTTGGGGCGGCCCTGCGGAGAAGGACCATGTGCGGAATTCTGGGTGTGGTGGCCACCACGCCGGTGAATCAGTTGCTCTACGACGGCTTGCAGGTGCTCCAGCATCGCGGCCAGGATGCTGCTGGCATCGCCACGGCGGAGGGCGGGCGCTTCCACATGCACAAGGGCTCCGGCCTGGTGCGCGACGTCTTCCGTACCCGCAACATGCGCAGCCTGATGGGCAATTGGGGCATCGGCCACTGCCGTTACCCGACTGCCGGTTCGGCCGACAACGCCGCCGAGGCACAGCCCTTCTACGTCAATTCGCCCTTCGGCCTGATGCTGGCGCACAACGGCAACCTGACCAATGCCGACCAGTTGAAGCAGGACATGTTCCTGCAGGACTTGCGGCACATGAACACCAACTCCGATTCGGAGGTATTGCTCAACGTTCTGGCGCATGAATTGCAGGCCGCCTCGACCAAGTACCAGGTCGATGCCGAGACCATTTTCAAGGCGGTGGCCGGAGTGCATCGGCGGGTCAAGGGCGCCTATGCCGTGGTGGCGATGATCGCCGGCTACGGCCTGCTGGCCTTCCGCGACCCCTACGGCATCCGTCCGCTGGTGATGGGCAAGAACGAGACACCGCAAGGCACCGAATACATGGTGGCGTCCGAGAGCGTCGCCATCGACACCCTGGGATTCAAGATGCTGCGCGATGTCGAACCGGGCGAGGCGGTGCTGATCGACATGCGCGGCAATTTCGTCAGCCGGCAATGCGCGGAGCACACGCTACATGCGCCCTGCATGTTCGAGTTCGTCTATTTGGCGCGTCCCGATTCCGTGATGGACGGCATCTCGGTGTATGAAACGCGGGCCAAGATGGGCGACTACCTGGCCGACAAGATCCGCCTCACGATGCCGCACCTGGCGATCGACGCGGTGATCCCGATTCCCGATTCCAGCCGTCCTTCGGCGATGGATCTGGCGGCGCGCCTGAACCTTCCGTATCGCGAGGGCTTCGTCAAGAACCGCTACATCGGGCGCACCTTCATCATGCCCGGCCAGGCGACGCGGCGCAAATCGGTGCGGCAGAAGCTCAACGCCATCAGCCAGGAATTCAAGGGGCGCAACGTGCTGCTGGTGGACGATTCCATCGTCCGCGGCACCACCAGTCGCGAAATCATCATGATGGCGCGCGAAGCGGGCGCGAAGAAGGTCTATTTCGCCTCCGCCTCGCCGCCGGTGCGCTTCGCCAATGTCTATGGCATCGACATGCCGACGCGCAGCGAACTGATCGCGGCCTTTCGCAACGACGACGAAATCTGCCGCGAGATCGGCGCCGATGCGCTGATCTACCAGGATCTCGACGCCCTCAAGGCAGCGGTACGCTCGGTCAATCCGACGGTGACCCAGTTCGAGACTTCGTGCTTCGACGGCCAGTACATCACCGGTGACGTCAGCGCCGCGTATCTGCAGAGCATGGAGGACAAGCGGTCCCGGCCGTCGCTGCAGCTGCCGGACGATCAGGACGGCTTCGACGGACAGGATGGCGAACAACTCGACCTGAACCTGGTGCAGGCGGGATGAGCGGAGTGGATACGTCCGGCTGGTCGTTCGATACGCTGGCCGTGCGTGCCGGTCAGGAACGCAGCCAGTTCAACGAGCACTCGGAGGCGCTCTACCTCACATCGAGCTTCGTCTTCGACAATGCGGCACAGGCGGCGGCGCGGTTTTCCGGCGCGGAACCGGGCAACGTCTACGCGCGCTTCACCAACCCGACCGTCACCACCATGCAGGAACGGCTGGCAGCCCTCGAGGGCGCCGAGGCCTGCGTCGCCACGGCCACCGGCATGGCCGCGATCCTCTCCACCGTGATGGCGCTGATGAAGGCGGGCGAGCACATCGTTGCCTCGCGCAGCATCTTCGGCGCGACGCAGCAGCTCTTCGGCAACATCCTGCCGCGCTTCGGCGTAGAGACCAGTTTCGTCGACCAGGAAGGCATCGAGGCATTTCGCGCGGCACTGCGCCCGACCACCCGCCTGGTATTCATCGAGACGCCGTCGAATCCCCTGACCGAAGTCTTCGACATCGCGGCGCTGGCCGACGTCGCCCATTCCGCCGGCGCCTTGCTGGTGGTCGACAACTGCTTCTGCACCCCGGCGCTGCAGCGTCCGCTGCAACTGGGTGCCGATCTCGTGATTCATTCCGCGACCAAGTATCTGGACGGGCAGGGCCGTGTGCTGGGCGGCGCCGTCTGCGGCGGGAGAGTTTTGACCGAGGAAGTCTTCAAGTTCCTCCGCACCGCCGGGCCGACGCTCTCGCCCTTCAATGCCTGGGTAATTCTCAAGGGGCTGGAAACCCTGTCCGTGCGCATGAAGGCGCAGTCGGCCAATGCGCTCGAACTCGCGCAGTGGCTCGAAGCGCAGCCGCAGGTGGCTCGCGTGCATTACCCCGGGCTCGCTTCGCATCCGCAACATGCCCTGGCAATGAAGCAGCAGGCCAGCGGCGGTGCCATCGTGTCGTTCGAGGTCAAGGGCGACCGCGCGGCCGCCTGGCGCGTGGTGGACAACTGTCGCCTGTTGTCGATTACGGCCAATCTGGGCGACACCAAGACCACCATCACGCATCCGGCTTCGACGACGCATGGTCGGATCACGGCCGAGGCGCGGGCGGCCTCGGGCATAGGCGAAGGTCTGTTGCGGATTGCCGTCGGACTGGAAAGTCCGGCGGACCTGAAGGACGATCTGGCGCGCGGGCTGCGCTAGCTCGACAGGTCGATGCGGCGGATGCCTGCCGCGTCGATTTCCAGCGCATCGCCGCGCCCGGTATCCCAGTCGGAAAGCACCCAGCGCTCGGCACTGCCGGACGCCAACTGAATCACGTCGTGTCCCGGCCGGTGCGTATGGCCGTGGATCAGGCGGGTGCAGCCGTGAGCCGTCAGCGCCTCGCGTATCGCGGCGGCATTGGCATCCATGATCGCGGCCGTCTTGCCCTGCATGGCCTCTGCGCTGCGGCGACGCAGGCTCGCCACCTCGGCGCGGCGCTCCGGCAGGGGGCGGGCCAGAAAATCCGCCTGCCATCGCTTCGAGCGAACCATGCGACGGAACTCCTGATAGGGAAGGTCGTCGATGCAGACGGTGTCGCCATGCATCAGCAGGGTCGCCGTGCCGCCGGCGCCGACTGTCTCGACGTCGGTGAGCAGGCGCATGCCGGCCGCCGCGGCAAAGGTCTCGCCGATCAGGAAATCGCGGTTGCCGGCGATGAAGAAAATGCGCGTACCCTGGTCCGCCAAGTCGCGCAGCAGCTTGCACACCTGCGCATTGAAAGGATCGCCGAGATCGTCGTCGCCGATCCAGTATTCGAACAGGTCGCCGAGGATGAACAGCGTCCCGACCCTGGCGGCTGCCGTCGCGGCGAGAAAGTCCGCGAAGCGCCGGGTCAGGTCGGGCCGCTCCGCGCGCAGGTGCAGGTCGGAAACGAAGCGGGCAGTTCCGGCGATGGTCAGCATGGAACCGCCCCGGCCGATCAGACGACTTCGGCGCGCTCGATGACGACGTCCTGAACAGGCACGTTCTGGTGGAATGCCTTGTTGCCCGTCTTCACCGCCTTGATCTTGTCGACGACATCCTGGCCTTCGACGACGTGACCGAAGACGCAGTAGCCCCAGCCGTCCTGGCATTTGTCGTTGTCGAGGAAGTCGTTGTCGCCGACATTGATGAAGAACTGGGCGGTGGCCGAGTGCGGGTCGCTGGTACGCGCCATGGCGACGGTGTAGCGCTTGTTCTTGAGGCCGTTCTTGGCTTCGTTCTCGATCGGCGCCTTGACCGGCTTCTGGTCCATGCCCGGCTCGAAGCCTCCGCCCTGGATCATGAAGCCGTCGATCACGCGATGGAAGATCGTGTTGTCGTAGTGGCCGGCCTCGACGTAGGCGATGAAGTTGGCGACAGTCTTGGGCGCCTTTTCGGCATCGAGTTCGAGCGTGATGGCGCCGAGGTTGGTGGTGAGCTTGATCATGGGGTTTGTCCTGTGTGAATTATTTCTTGGCGGGCAGCAGCTTGACGGATTCGATCAGCACCGGAGTGGTCGGCACGTTCTGGTGCGGGCCGGCATTTGCGGTCGGCACCGCGGCGATCTTCTGCACTACGTCAAGGCCTTGCACGACCTTGCCGAATACGGCATAGCCCCAGCCTTTGCCGGTCGGACTTTGGTGGTCGAGAAAGCTGTTGTCCTTGAGGTTGATGAAGAACTGTGCGCTGGCGGAATGCGGATCGCCCGTGCGCGCCATGGCCAGCGTGCCCGTTTCGTTCTTCAACCCGTTGGTGGCCTCGTTCTGGATCGGCGCGCGAGTCTCCTTCTGCTTCATGTCCGGCGTGAAGCCGCCGCCCTGGATCATGAAGCCCGGGATCACGCGGTGGAACACCGTGCCGTTGAAGAAGCCGTCCTTGGCGTACTGCAAAAAGTTTTCCACGGTCTTGGGTGCCTTGTCCTGGTAGAGCTCGATGACCAGGGTGCCCTGCGAGGTCTTGACCTCGAGCTGCGGGTTGGCGGCATGAGCGGCGATGCTGAACAGAAGGGCGAAAGCGAAAGGAAGCAGGCGATGCATGGAACCTCCGGAAATGCGGGTGGGGAATTGGTGATGCGGCCAGCGAAGGGCCGCCTTAGGCGGCGCCTTCGAAGACGATCTTCCAGCGGCCGCCTTCCTTGATCCAGTACTGGCGCTTCTTCATCTGGCTGGAAAGATTGCTGGAGCGGTAATCCTGCTCGAAGGTGACGACGACATACTCTTCCTTGCCGGGATTGCGGAACATGCTGATGTTGCCGGTATCGACCTTGATCCAGCTCTTGGCCGCATTGACCTTGCGTTTCTGTTCGATCCAGCCCTGAAAGCCCTGACCATCGGAGTGGAACTTGTGCGAGTAGTGCCGTGCGTACTGATCGACGTTGCGGCTTTCCCAGTCCTGCCGCCATTCCTCGATCATCTTCAGCAGCGACGTGCGTTCGCTCTGCCAATCGTCGAGCGACAGCCATTCGATGCTGTTGCTGATGATCACCGGGGTCAGGCCGATCTGCAGGCTCTTCGACAGCGTATCGAGATCCTGGTTGGCCAGCACCACGCAGCCGTCGGAAGCCTTGGGCGGGCGCGAGAAGGTGTCGGACGGCGTGCCGTGCAGCCAGATGCCGTGGCCGTTGCGTCCCTGGCGCTTGTCCCAGTCGTTGGGGTAGTTGATCGGGAACGCGCCGCTGCCGTAGAAATCGGTCAGCTTCTGCCGCGGCAGGCTGGAGGTGACGTGGTAGACGCCGATCGGCGTCCTGCGGTCGCCCTCGCGGGTCTTGTCGGCGCCGAGCTTGCCCTGCGTGATGTAGTAGTCGGCGACGAAGCGCGGCGTGCCGTTGTCGTTCTGGTAGAGGTAGAGGCGGGACTTCTGCGTGTCGACGACCACCGCGTGCTTCTGTTCCGGGCCCATCTGCAGCAGATAGCGCGGCACATAGTCGGCCGGCGGCTTGGTGCGGTAGCCCTTGAGCCGAACGATGGCTTCGTCGCGCAGGTCGGCGATCTTCTCCCCGGCGCCTGCTCCGCCGCCCTCGCCAAAGGACATCAGGGGACGCGAGCGCGCCAGCAGCAGATCGCCCTGGACCAGATGCGCCAGGCGGAAATTGGGATAGGCCTTGACCAGCATGTCCGTCTGCTGCATCGCGATGTCCAGCCGGTTGGCTTCGATGGCGTCGAATACCTTGGCCAGCAGCGGCTCGGGGCCCGAGTCCGTAAAGCTTGCCGCGACAGCGCCGGTGCCGGCGGTCTTCTTGAGATGCTTTGGCGCCTTGCCGGCCGCATCGGCCGCGGCTGCCGCAAGCAGCAGACTGCAGGCGGCAAAGACTGTCAGGAGGCGCAACGGCTGGCGCATCAGCTACCGACCCGCTCCTGCAGGATCTGCCACTTGCCGTCGCGCTTGCCCATCAGCAGCGTCTTGTTGCTGGATGTCTTCAGCGAAGCCGATTTGTAATGCTGACGGAACTTCACCGTCGCGGTCTCGCCATCGACACTGATGCGCAGGTTTTCGTAGCTGACCTGGATTGCACCCGGCTTGGTGATGCGTTTCTGGCGTTCGGCATCCCACGCCGAGCGCGATTCGCCGGCCGGCGTCTTGAAGTCGCGGGCATAGGCCGCGAGGTAGGCCTTCACGTCCTTGCGCGACCACGCGGCGGCCCACAGGTCGATGGCATTGGTGATCTCGGCATTGGGATCGCCGGCGGCCTTCGTTGCGGCGGGCTTCGGCACTTCGGCGGGCTTGGCCGGCGCGGCGGCGGGTGCAGGCGCCGCGGCTACAGGAGCGGCGGCTGCGGCAGCAGGAGCGGCGGCTACCGGGGCGGGTGCCGCCTTGGGTGCTTCTGCAAGCTTGATGGGTTCGGCCGGGCGCGCATCGACTACCGGTTTGGTGGTCTTGCCGGGACGGCTGGCAGTGCCCATCAGATCGCGAATCAGGGCCAGCTTGTTCTGTGCGCTGGAATTCGATGAATCAATCTGCAGCGCCTTGTCGTAAGCCTGACTGGCGAGTCGCGCATAGATGTCGCCGAGGTTTTCGTGGGCGGTAGCGTAGGACGGATGGGTGCGGATGGCCATTTCCAGCGCCTGCTTGGCCTTGTCATACTGCTTCTGCTGGGCGTAAATGACGGCGAGGTTGTTGTAGGGTTCGGGCAGTTCCGGATAGTCCTCGGTCAGCTTGGTAAACACCACGATGGCCTCGCTGGGCTTGTTCATCTCCGTCAGCACGATGCCCTTGAGAAAACGCCCCTGCGCGTCCTTCGGCTTGCCCGCGAGGTACTTGTCGACCTGTTCCAGCGCCTGGGGGTATTGCCCCTGCTTGATCTGCTTGTTGATGTCCTGCAGCGCATCGGCATGGACGGCCGGCGCCAGCGCCAGGAGCGTGACGGAAACGGCTGATGCCAGTAGGCGTGCGGCGGTGAGGCGGATTTGGGTCATGGTATATACTTCTCGTTGACGGTTGCCCGAAAATGAATTTAGTTACGGCCGCTGCGCTTGACGCCGATGAAGCTGGCGTTAGCCTGCTCTGAAACTGCGTTTTCGCGGGGACAAACCATGCGGGATTCAACGGTGGATTCTACCAAGAAGCCCGCACTCCCTACAACCTGACCATGTTTGATCGATGGTCCGATAATGTCGGCCTTTCGTACCCATTTTCCTGCTTACCCCGGCGTCTGGACGATTCCCCCTCCATGTTGAAGCTATACAACACCCTGGCCCGCGAGAAGCAGGTCTTCGTTCCTATCGAGCCCGGGCGTGTAAGCATGTACGTCTGCGGCATGACGGTGTATGACTTTTGCCATCTGGGGCATGCCCGGGTAATGGTGGTGTTCGACCTGGTGGCGCGCTGGCTCCGGGCCAGCGGCTATGCGTTGACGTATGTGCGCAACATCACCGATATCGACGACAAGATCATCCGCCGCGCGCAGGAGAACAGCGAGACGATCCGGCAGCTGACGGACCGCTTCATTGCCGCCATGAATGAAGATGCGGCTGCGCTGGGCGTGTTGCGTCCGGATGCAGAGCCGCGCGCTACCGACTTTGTGCCGCAGATGCTGGACATGATCGGCACGCTGGAAAAGAACGGCTATGCCTACGTCGCCGGGAGCGACGACGTCTGCTACTCGGTGCGCAAGTTCGAGGGCTACGGCAAGCTGTCCGGCAAGTCGCTGGAAGACCTGCGCGCGGGCGAACGGGTCGATGTCATGGCCGGCAAGCACGATCCGCTCGACTTCGTGCTGTGGAAGCACGCCCGGGACGACGAGCCCGCGGAAGTGAAGTGGGATTCGCCCTGGGGGCCGGGGCGTCCGGGCTGGCATATCGAATGCTCGGCCATGGGAGCGAAGCTGCTGGGGCGGCATTTCGACATCCACGGCGGTGGCCAGGATCTGCAGTTTCCCCACCACGAAAACGAGATCGCGCAATCGGAAGGCGCCCACCATTGCCAGTTCGTCAATTACTGGATGCACAACGGTTTCGTCCGCGTCGACGACGAGAAGATGTCGAAGTCGCTGGGCAACTTCTTCACCATCCGCGAGGTGCTGAAGAAGTACGACGCCGAAGTGGTGCGTTTCTTCATCCTGCGTGCCCACTACCGCAGTCCGCTCAACTATTCCGATGTCCACCTCGACGATGCGCGGCAGGCACTGACGCGGCTATACACGGCGCTCAAGGGCGTCGCCGGCGAAGCGGAAGTGGATTGGAGCGAGCCGCATGCGGTGCGGTTCAAGGCCGCGCTGGATGACGACTTCGGCACGCCGGAAGCGATGGCGGTGCTGTTCGACCTGGCAACCCTGGTGAATCGCGGCGAGGCGGTGCTGGCCCTGCAGCTCAAGGCGCTGGGCAAGGTCCTGGGCCTGCTCCAGCGCGACCCGCAAAGCTTCCTTCAGGCCGCACCTGAAGGCGGCCTGAGCAACGACGAAATCGAAGCAAGAGTCGGCGCTCGCGCTACGGCGAAGAAGGCGAAGAATTTTGCAGAGTCCGACCGCATTCGCGATGAACTGAAAGCGGCCGGCATCGTGCTGGAGGACGGACCGCAGGGGACCACCTGGCGCAGGGCGTGAATGCATTGAAGAAGGGCGCGTGATGGAAGCCTTCGTCTGGAATCAGGATTTCACCACCGGGCTGGAGCGGGTGGACCAGGAACATCGCCAACTGGTGGCCCTGATCAATCAGCTTGGCGAGGCCCTGATTGCCGGACAGGTGCAGGATCCGGAATCCTTGCAGGCGACCTTCGGCCAACTCGCCGATTACGCAAAGTATCACTTTGCGGAAGAGGAGCGGCTGATGGCGGAAACGGGCGTTTCGCCCTTGCACGGGGATCCGCATCGTCGACACCATGGCGAGTTCGTCGAGCAGCTTTCGAGCATGTGGAACTCGCGAGGCGCAATGGCCAATGCGGCGGAGAACCTGCATGACTACCTCCGCTCATGGCTGGGCTTTCATATCCTGGGGGAGGATCAGTCGATGGCGCGGCAGATCGCGCTGATCCGCGGCGGCAAATCCCCGGACCAGGCCTACCGGGAATCGCATTCGTCCCGGAGCGACAACGCCACCGCCGCATTGCTGGCGGCGCTGCACAACCTCTACCATGTTCTTTCCGAGCAGAACCGCGACCTGGCGGCAGCCAATCTTCATCTCGAGGAAAGAGTCGCCGAGCGCACCGGGCAACTGGCAGTGGCCAATCAGGCCTTGACGGAACTCAATCATCGGCTGGAGTCGCTGTCCAACACCGACGGCCTGCTGGAGATCGCCAACCGCCGGCATTTCGACGCCAGGCTGGATCAGGAATGGCGCCGGGCTCTGCGGCAGCAACAGCCCTTGTCACTGTTGATGATCGACGTCGACCACTTCAAGCGCTACAACGACCGCTACGGGCATCAGGCGGGGGACCGCTGTCTGCAGGCCGTGACCAAAGCCGCGCGATCCGCGCTCAAGCGGCCCGGCGATCTGCTGGCTCGCTATGGCGGTGAGGAACTGGTGGTGATCCTGCCCAACACCGAGCAAAGAGGCGCGACGCTCGTGGCGCAGGCCATCCAGGCCGGACTTGCCGGCTTGAACATTCCGCATGCCGATTCGCCCGCAGCTGATTGCGTCACCGTCAGCATAGGCGTGGCCACGATGGTGCCCGACAAGCAGACCAATTGCGTGCAGTTGCTTGCCGCTGCGGATCACGGCCTGTATTCGGCGAAGGAAGGCGGCCGCAACCGCATCAGTCCCGGCTAGGGACTCGAATGCTCTCCGAGACACGCCGCGGCCCTGCCGGTCTCAGATGTCGCCGGGTCACCGGCGCCGACTCCTGCGCGGCGCCGGGAGCGGCTCAGCTGCTGAAGAAATCCTTGACCCGGTCGAGCCAGCTTTGCGCGCGCGGGCTGTGCCGCTGGGCGTTGCCCTGGCTGATCTGCTCGAATTCCTGCAGCAGTTCCTTTTGCCGGTCGGTGAGGCTGACCGGGGTTTCCAGCACGACATGGCAGAGCAGGTCGCCCCGGCTGGCCGAGCGGACGCCCTTGATGCCCTTGCCGCGCAGGCGGAATACCTTCCCGGTCTGCGTTTCGGCGGGGATCTTGAGTTTCGCGACGCCGTCCAGCGTGGGAATCTCGATTTCGCCGCCGAGCGCCGCGGTCGCATAGCTGACGGGCATTTCGCAATGGAGGTCGTCGTGGTCGCGCTGGAAGACCGCGTGGGCCTTGAGATGAATCTGGACGTAGAGGTCGCCCGGCGGGCCGCCGTTGACGCCATGCTCGCCCTCGCCGGTGAGACGAATCCGATCGCCTTCATCGATCCCCGAGGGAATCTTGACCGACAGGGTCTTGTGCTGCTTGACGCGGCCCGAGCCGTGGCAGGTGCCGCAGGGATCGGGGATGTAGCGGCCGGTGCCGTGGCACTTCGGGCAGGTCTGCTGGATCGAGAAGAAGCCCTGCTGCATGCGCACCTGGCCGTGGCCGCCGCAGGTCGGGCAGGTCTTCGGCTCGGTGCCCTTCTTGGCGCCGCTGCCGTTGCAGGTTTCGCATTCGGCCATGGTCGGGATGCGAATGCGGGTTTCGGTGCCGCGCGCGGCTTCTTCCAGCGAGACTTCGAGGTTGTAGCGCAGATCGGCGCCGCGATAGACGTTGGAACGGCCGCCGCGCTGCCCGCCGCCGCCGAAGATGTCGCCGAAGATATCGGAGAAGGCGTCCGCGAAACCGCCCATGCCGGCGCCGCCGCCCATGCCGGCCTGCGGATCGACGCCGGCATGGCCGTACTGGTCGTAGGCGGCGCGCTTCTGCGCGTCGGACAGAATCTCGTAGGCCTCCTTGGCCTCCTTGAAGTGGTCCTCGGCTTTCGGATTGTCCGGATTGCGGTCCGGGTGG
>DAIOGL010000026.1:11212-15489 GCA_036745235.1 Sulfuritalea sp. | reverse complement strand
CGCGCTTCTCGGCTTCTTCCAGCATGTGCAGATAGGCTTCCAGCTCGTCCTTCTTCGCCCAGGCGGTGCCGTAGATGCGCTGCAGCTGCTCGTTCTTCTGGTCGCCGCGCCAGTAGGCACCGGCGACCTTCATCAGCTTGAAGACCTTGAGCTTGCCGGTGGAGGGAACGTGCGGACCGCGGCAAAGATCGATGAAATCACCCTCGCGATAGAGCGATACGTCTTCGCCCTGCGGAATCGCCGCGATCAGCTCCGCCTTGTAGTGCTCGCCGATGGACTTGAAGAACTCCACCGCCTTGTCGCGTGACCAGACTTCGCGGCTGACCGGAATGTCCTTCTTCGCCAGCTCGGCCATGCGCTTTTCGATCGCCTCCAGATCTTCCGGAGTAAAGGGGCGCTTGCAGGCAAAGTCGTAGTAGAAACCGTTTTCTATCACCGGGCCGATCGTCACCTGCGCCTCGGGAAACAGTTCCTTTACCGCGTAAGCCAGCAGGTGCGAGGTCGAATGACGCAGTATGTCCAGACCGTCGGCATCCTTGTCGGTGACAATGGCGACCTGCGCGTCGCGCTCGATCAGGAAGGACGTATCGACCAGCGCGCCGTCGACACGACCGGCCAGCGCCGCCTTGGCCAGACCGGCGCCGATCGAGGCCGCGACTTCCGCCACCGTCAGCGCTTGCGGGTATTCGCGTTTCGATCCATCAGGCAGAGTGATCACCGGCATTTTCGCTAGCTCCAGAAAAGCAACAGGGCGCACGGTTCACGCGGAAATCACGCGGTGCGCCCTGCAATTCAGTTTGGAGAAATTTTATCACAGCGTTTCATTGCGTTACGGCATGATTCCGCTCTCGCGACACGCAAAAGGGGGATTTATGGATATCGACTGCTTCATGGAGAACTACAAGCGCGCCTGGGAGACCAGTGACGAGAACCTGCTGGCATCGCTGTTCACGCCGGACGGTACCTATCGCAACACCCCCTTCGCCGTCCAGCAGGGGCATGAAGCGATCAAGCAGTACTGGCAACGCACCAAGCTGCAGACCGACATCAAGCTCACCTACGAAGTCCTGCAGCGTCACGCGACGGGCGGCATTGCCCATTGGCACACCACTTACCAGGTGACCTCGGAAGACATGTTCAAGATGTGGGCCGCATCGACCGGAACCAACATGCTCGCGCGCAAGCCCGGCGACCCCTTGCCACGCCTGGCGCTGGATGGCATGGCTGTGGTGGAATTCGATGGTGGCGGACTGTGTCGCGACTTCCGCCTCTGGTGGCACAGCCGGATCGACGACTGATACAAAACGAAACGGCCGCAGGAATGATCCTGCGGCCGTTTCGTGGTGTTGGTAGGCGCGATTGGACTCGAACCAACGACCCCCACCATGTCAAGGTGGTGCTCTAACCAGCTGAGCTACGCGCCTGCTGCCTTCAAAAGAGGCGCGAATTTTACCCGAATCGCGGCTTCGGTCAAACAGTTTCCGCTTTGCACCGGGCGCCGACGGTCATTTCATCCAGGACCCGCGCCATCAGGCCGGCTGCGCAGGGGTTCTAGATCCCGCTGTCGCTGGGATTGATCAAAAGGTCCTTGAGCATACCGCTCATCGGAATCTGCAGATTGACACCTTTCGGCGGAATCGGCGACATGAACCACTTGGTGTAGAGCTTCTCGATCTCGCCATCCTTCATCATCCGGATCAGGGTGGTGTCTACCAGTCTCTTGAATTCCGGGTCGCCCTTGCGCAACGCAATGCCGTAGGGTTCGAATCCGAAGTTTTCCTCGAGCATCTTCAACTTTCCGCTATCGGGCGAATCCGCCAACAATCCGGCCAGCATGGCATCGTCGAGCACGAAAGCGTCTGCCTGCCTCGACACCACCATGGACAACGACTCCGGATGGGTCCGGGCAGTCTTGGGCCGCACTGAAGCATTGCGCGCCGCAAGTACCGTCTTGACGAGGCGTTCAGTGGTCGTTCCGGCAGTGGTCACCACCACCTTGCCATTGAGGTCGGCAATCCGGTCGATGCCGACGTCGTTGCGCGTAACCGCCTTGACCCCGGATACAAAAGTCGTAACGCCGAAGGCAACCTGCTGCTGGCGTATTTTCGTGTTGGTCGTCGACCCGCATTCGAGGTCGATAACGCCTGTCATCAACATCAGCAGCCGTGAAGAACTCGTTACCGGCACCAGGACGACCTTCAGGGTCGGATCGTCGAGTTGCTCCTTGATGGCGTTGACGATCCGGTCGCAAATATCCTTCGAGTAGCCCACCACTTCGTCGCCGGCGAAGTAGGAAAATGGAATCGAAGCTTCGCGATGACCGACATAGATCGCACCGTATTCGCGGATCTTCTCGAGCGTCGGACCGCTATAGCCCTGCGCCTGAACCGCGGGGACGGACATCAATGCTGCGAGCAAGGCGATGGCCAGACGCCAACAGGTCAAGGTATTCATTTCGCTGACCTGCCCCGATCCGGGGTAGCCGAGGAAACGGGCCGGGCGACCTCCCTCTCGATCAGCCACTCCCCTCCCGTCTTGACCCACTGCAGCGCTTTGAGCGTTGTATCGCTGTAACTGTCGGAACTGTAATGCTGCTCGAATTCAGCGATAAAAACGTCCTTTGCCACTTCATTCAGGCGGAAGTTCCGCACCTCGACCTGGATGCGATCCGGTTTGGCGAGGCGCTGCGCCCGCTGCCTCGCCCAGCTCGTCCGACTCGAACCATCCGCGGGCACGAACGAGGGTGCGTAGAAACCCGTATACGCGTCGTAGGCCTTGGCCGACCAGGCTGCGGCCCATGCCTTCACGCGGTCGGTGAGAACCTTCCCCTGTGACGGTGCGAGCGCCGCCGAAGAGGCATTTCTCTCATCGCCGGCGGCGAGTCCCAGCGACGTGGAGACCGCGAGCGGTGGCATTGCCGCCTCGGGTGCAGCTGACCGTTGCATTGGTGCCTCGTCCGCGACCGACGATGCACGCGACGCCACCAGGGACGACAGGACGAGGGGCGAAGGCGTCTGTAGCGGCCCGCCTGTTGCCCCCGGCCTGGGCATGGGTGGCGGATAGGACAATGGTGCCGGTGCCGCTGACGGCTCAGCGGGCGGCGGCGCAACCGGACGCGGGATCACCGCATCCGCGGCCGGTGCAGGGACGTCCAGCAGCGCCAGCGCCCTTGCCGTCAGCGCGTCGAAATCGACCAGATAGCTATTGGGAGCCTCCGGCGGACAGATGTCGGACTCGACAATCGTCGCCAGTTCGCTGGGCTTCGGAGTTTCCTCGCTCGCCAGCCGCTTCAGCTCGAGAAACTCGAGCAGATGACCCATTCCGGCCTGGGTGCGCACATACGCAAGCGCCAGGTCCACGTCGGCATTGACTGCCGTGCGGCGGGCGTTCAGGAGTTCGTTTTCGGTATCCAGCAAGTCGAGCAGCGAGCGCTGCCCGATGTTGAACTGGGCCTTGTAGGCGTCGCGTGTCTTTTCGATTGCACTGACCTGAAGATCAAGATTGGCCAGTTGGGACCTCAATCGCAGCACATCGTTGTACGCAATGGAAATCGTCTGCCGAACGTCGCGGCAGGCCTTGTCACGAAGGTCGACGGCCAGACCCTTGCGTTCGACATAGACCCGCTGTCGCGCGACATCGGCCCCGCCATTGAATAGGTTGTAACTGAGGACAACTTCAGCGACATTGTTCTGGCGGGTACCGGTCACCCCCTGATAGTTGCCGATGTTATCGTTGCGCATGCGCAGGTCCAGCTTGGGATGAAACGCGCTGCGGCGCACCTCGACATCGTGTTGGGCGGACTCGACATTTTCCACCGACGCACGCAAGGAAGGATTGTTCCGCAGTGCCGCACTCAAGGCCTCCGGTTCGCTGGCGGGATAATCCCTTCCCAGGCGAGCGGGCCCGAACATCACCGGTGGCGGCCGGTCGCCGACAAGGCGCAGGAAACGCGCCATGACGTCGTGCAGATTGGCCGCCTCGGTGCTCAGATTCAATTCCGCAAGGGCCAGACGGCCCGCGGCGTGCTCCACGTCCACCCGCCGCCCCGCTCCGGCCTGTGCGCGGCGCAGCAACTGCTCATAGCTGGCGCGATGCTCGACAAAGTTGTTTTCGGCCAGGAACATCAATTGGCGATAGCGGATCACGTCGTAGTAAACGCGCGCGGCCTCGAGGGCTGCGCTTTCCGCCGCATCGAGCAGTTCGTAATAGCGCGTCAGCCGCGCCTTGTCGAGACGCTTGACGTCGCTCGACGTCGCAAAACCGTCGTACAACATCTG
>DAIOGL010000026.1:9098-11112 GCA_036745235.1 Sulfuritalea sp. | reverse complement strand
TGCGGCCGCTTCCCCGGCTCGAAGGAAAAGCAACGCAATCGCCAGCAAGAAGGCCTTTTGTGACACTCCCATCCCGTTTATTTCAATCCCAATGCATGACTTCAGTCGTGCGATTATAGTAACCGTCAGTCCATTCGCAAGCCGCGAATCATAACCCACAAACCTGCCCACCTCAGGCCCGAGCCTTGGTATCGCTGCCTCCTGCGATGCCTGGTGCTTGCCTTGGCCGCAACGGCAGTGTCGGCCTTTGACTTCGATCGACTGCAGCAGCAACTCATGGCACGCTTTGGTCCGGCACGGGTATCCCTGCTGCGCGACTGGCAGGAGATGCTGATCGGGTCGAGGTCCCTGGCCGAAAGCGACAAGCTCAGGAAGGTAAATGACTTCATCAATCGACGCATCGCGTTCGACGATGACATGTCGATCTGGGGCCAGAGCGAGTACTGGGCCACTCCACTGGAGACCATAGGCCAAGGCCGTGGCGACTGCGAAGATTTTGCGATCATCAAGTACTACTCTTTAAGGGATGCAGGAGTTCCCATAGCCAAATTGCGCCTCGTATACGTTAAAGCAAGGCTAAGCGGGCCCCACGGCCCCTTTCTGCAACCGCACATGGTGCTGGCGTATTACGCGACGCCGACCGCGGAGCCGCTTGTGCTTGACAGCCTGTTGGCAGAGATCAAACCAGCCTCGCAGCGCACCGAACTGCAACCGATATTCAGCTTCAACAGCGAGGCCATCTGGAACGGGGTTGCCGGAAATGCCGCGCGGGGATACGGCGGAACAGTTCAGCTTTCGCGCTGGCAAGACCTGCTGCAGCGAGCGCGAAACGAAGGATCGGATTGATCAGGCAGCAAACGAGAAATTAAGGAAGGAACCAGCTCATGTCCATGTACCGTCAACTTTGGCTCGCCATCATCCTCAGCATGTCGCTGGCGCTGGCAGGAAGCCTGTTTACCTCGCTGCTGGCAGCCCGCGCCTATCTCGAGCAACAATTGAGTGTCAAGAATGCCGACAATGCATCGGCCCTGGCGCTGTCCCTGAGCCAGCAGAATCTCGATGCGGTAGCGGTCGAACTGACGGTTGCGGCACTGTTCGACAAGGGTCATTACGACTCGATCCGGATTGACGACCCCAATGGCAAACCGATGATCGCATTTGCGAGTCCGGCGGGAAAGCCGAACGCCCCTGCATGGTTCGTGCGCAACCTGCCGATCGACCCTGATCCGGGCGTCGCGCAGATCACCAGCGGCTGGAAACAATTCGGCACCGTCACGCTGCTCAGCAACAGCCGCTTTGGCTACGAGGCCCTTTGGCAAAGCACCAAGAACATAGTTGTCGCCCTCACGCTGGCAAGCATCATCGCCGGTTACCTTGGCAGCCTGATCCTGCGGCGTCTGCGCCGCCCCCTGCAGGCCGTCATCGACCAGGCGAAGGCCATCGCCGACCGGCGCTTCATCACTATCCCTGAGCCGAACGTTCCCGAGTTGCGTCAACTGGCGATTGCGATGAACGCGACCGTCGCGCGGCTCAATGTGATGTTCGACGAGGAAGCCGCGCGACTGGAGATCCTGCGTCGCGAAGCCAATTGCGATCGCCTGACGGGCCTGGCGAACCGCGAGTTCTTCATCTCCCGGTTGCGCACTTCGCTGGAAGGCGAGACCTCGACCGGCGGCACTCTGTTCCTCATACGTGTCGCTGATCTGGTCGGGATCAACAAGCGGCTCGGGCGGGAGGTCACGGACGATCTGCTGCGACGGTTTGGCGAGACAGTCGGCGACGGCTGTGCCGGGAACGCGGAAAGCCTCGCTGCGCGCATGAACGGAGCAGACTTTGCGTTGCTGCTGCCCGGACAGACGGCAACCCGCGCAAACGCGGAGATTCTGCTGCAGGCCCTCGTCAAGACCATGGACGCCTTTGTCGAAGGCAGCCCATCGGCCTATATCGGGATGGGCATCTTCAAACAGGGCACCGGACTGCGCGAACTTCTGTCGCAGACGGATGCGGCGCTGAT
>DAIOGL010000026.1:0-8998 GCA_036745235.1 Sulfuritalea sp. | reverse complement strand
TGGCTGCGCGAGACTTCCAGCAAAAACTCGAAGCCCTTCTGACGAGGCACCGCAAGGCTGCGGTTCGGCTCTGGGTCGAGGTCGCCGAGACAGGCATCCTGAAAAATGTCGAAGCCTTCCGCAGTTTGTGCAAGGTACTCAGGAGCTACGGCTGCCAGGTAGGCGTCGAACACTTCGGCCGACAATTCAGCCAGATCGGACAATTGCATGATCTCGGGCTGAATTACATCAAGGTGGATGCCAGCTTTACCCGCCGCCTCGACACCAATCCCGGCAACCAGGCCTTCGGCAAGGGAATCAGTTCGATCGCTCACAATATGGGCCTGTTGGTCATCGCCGAGGGTGTGGCCAGCGAATCCGAGTTCACGCTGCTGAGTGAGGTAGGATTCGACGGCGCGACCGGTCCCGGTGTGAAGGTCGCCGACAGCGAGCAAAGATGATGATCGATACCCCCCGACCCCCTTCCCGAGGAAGAGGGTGACTTTGGTTCAGCCGCTACGCGGCTCCCGGATACTTGGCTTGTCGCCTCCTTGGGACGGCCAGACGGAGGCGACATGAGCAAGCCACCGCGACTCGAGCAGTTCAGCGCCAGCTTCGTTTCCGAGCAGGACAGGCTGATGCTGCGCGTTCGCAGCAGCGACGACGCCGAATACCGCTTCTGGATTACGCGCCGCTACCTCGCGTTGCTATGGCCGATGCTGATGAAAATGGCCGATGCGTTCAGCAGTCGCAAGGCGCCCGGCGATCCGCTTACGCGAAGCACGCTGGCCGAACTGGCTCACGGCGAGGCGGTCAGCAAGGCGGATTTCGGCAGCGCTTATCAGGATGGAACGCTGTTTCCCCTCGGCGAGGAACCCATCCTCCTCGCCCGCATCACGGTGAAGCCATTGGAAGGTAACACGCAGACGCTCATGCTGCTTCCGCAGCAAGGTCGGGGGATCAACCTCGAACTGGACGAAAGGCTGGTGCATGTACTGGCGCGTTTGCTGCAGGAAGCCGCCGCCGCCGCAGAATGGGGGCTTAGCCTGCGCGTCGGCAACGGCGCCGGGGCCACGTCCGACGCAATGGACCCGAGCGCACCCCGCTTGCTGCACTGACACCAGACTTAACTCGAGACCAAGGTCAAGCTTGTCCGCCTGCAGAAAACCCAACGACAGGCCTGTCGAGATCGGCACCCACCCTGGCGGCCCCCGGAAAATCGCCGTGTCGCCAGCGCCGACTGTTGGGGCCGGAGCCGGCGATCTCGTCGAGTCCCGGCGGAGTTGCGTCAGTCCGTAATCAGTTTGCCCTTGGTCAGCAGATCCTGAATGATCTGCTGGTCGGTGGTATTGACACCAATCAGATCGACGCCCTGCAGTATCACGGTTTGATCCTCCGCTCCTGCCGTGAATCCCGCGCCAAAGCCACCGGTCGAACTGACATGCACCGTAGTGTCGCTGCCTGACTTCTCGAAATGCAGGAAATTCGCCAGGTTACCTGTCCCCAGCGTATGGTTCTCGCCCGACAAGAGATCGCGCAGATCCAGCACGTCGCCGCCGGAGAGCTTGGCAGCGGTGTTGAAGTCGGTGACGGTATCCACCGCCGGCGAACCTTTGGAACCCGCATCCGCGAGGGTCCACTCGAAGGTATCCGAGAGCAGGCCGCCGCTGAGGATGTCGTCGCCGGCACCGCCGCTCAGGGTGTCGGCGCCGTCGCCACCGACCAAGCTGTCATTGCCGGCACCACCTTCGAGCCGGTCACTGCCGCTGCCGCCATCCAGTGTGTCTGCGCCGGCATCGCCGCGCAGGACATCGTCGCCGATGCCGCCCAGCAGGCTGTCGCTGCCATCGCCGCCGGTGAGCACGTCGTTGTCGGCACCACCGTCGAGCGTATCGTTGCCGAGGCCACCCTCGAGGATATCGTTGCCGGCAAGGCCGGTCAGCACGTCGTTACCGACATCGCCGACGATGCGGTCGTTGCCCGCCGAACCACTGAGGTTGTCGTCGCCGGCGGTACCGAAGAACTGGTCGCTCACGATGTTCAAATGCAAACTGGCCGACGAGGCATCGCCGCTGGCATCGGTAAGCGTGTAGCCCACCGTTTCCTCGGGAATCAGCGTCATGACGGGATTGGTGATCGTGGCAAAGCTCACGCTGGCGAGTTCGGCAGGCGAACTTCCGCCCGCCGGACTTGGCGCCTGCATCACGATCTCGCCGATGTAGCCGAACTCGACCGGCACGATCACCGTCTGCGAGGTGCTGCTGAATTGCCCCAGCATCTCCCCGTCACGGGCATACACGGTGTAGGTGTAGCCATAGGTGGCGTTCGGCGCGACGCCAAGATTCAGCACCACGTTCTGCACACCCAGGCCGTAGGTGGCCGACGAGAAATTGATCGCGAGTGATTCCAGATTGTCGATGTTGGCCGCCGTGCCGCCGAGGGTATCGGCAATCGATGCACCGGCTGCATTGTATTGAACCGTGGCAGCGGCGTTCAGCCTGTTCTTGCCAGACAACGTGATGCCGCTGGCCGACGGGTTCGTGACGCACGAAACCGTCGTCAACCCGTCCTGGTTGGCATCGACGTCGCGAATGCTGACCACACCCTGGCTCCTGCCGAGCAGCGCACTACCCACCGAACCGGTATTCAGGGTCAGATTCACGTAAAAGTTCTCGGTAGCTTCAGCCAGCAAATCATCGGTAATCGGGACGGTGATTGTTCTGATCGTCTGGCCCGCGGCGAAGGTGATCGTTCCCGCGCTGGTAGCGTAGTCGCTGCCTGCCGCCGCGGTGCCGTTTGCGGTTGTCCAATCGACCAGAATGCTCTGATTCAGTGCCTGCGACATCGTCACTGTTATGACGGCCACACCCGCCTCCTCGTTCACGACGGTATCGAGAATGTGGATGACCGGAACGACGTCGCCGACGATGGTCGCAGTCCCGCTGGCCATGTCGTTGTTAGTCGTGCCTGCCGTCCGCGTGGCCGTCAGCTGGAAGCTTTCGTTTGCCTCCGACAGGCCATCGACTGCGGTGGTCGTGCGCACCAGTGCGCTGGTCGCGCCCGCGGCGATGGTCACCGAGGACGCCGCCACCCAGGAAGCCCCGCCGTTGGTGGACACTTCGAGGCCGGCGCCGAAATCGCTGCCGCTGGTCGCGGTGACTCCCGCGAGCGCCAGATCCAGGGTCACCGGGGTCGCGCCGGCCTTGGAGAGGGTGATGGTGAATACCGCATTCGAGCCCTCGGCAAGGCAAGGGTTCGAAATCATGAGAGTGGGACTCAAAGCCACCATCGGGTCGACGATATAGCCTGTCGCCGTGGCGTCGCCCAAGGTAGCCAAGCCGGCCGAGGCCGGCGCCAGGCTGAGAGTTACGGTGAAGTTCTCGAGTGCCTCGCCATCCGTATCGGTCAGCGCGGATACGCTGATCGTGCCGCTGGTGGCGCCGGCAGCGATGAACAGCGTGCCGCCGCTCGTGGCGGTGAAGTCGGTACCGGTAGTGGCCGTGCCGCTCGCGGTCGACCAGTTGAGCGTAATGTCCTGGGCCGACGGCTGGGAAAGATGCACTGTGAAGGTCGCCGTACCGCCCTCGACCACCGGCGTTGCGTCATCGACTGTAATGACGGGCTTGACGTCGTTGTCCACGATTGTGCCCGTCCCGGTGGCACTGGCGTTGAGCAAGGTGATGCCGGCCGTTCTTGCTGCCGTGAGGGTCACGGTCTCATTGGCCTCGACCAGCGCGTCATCGGTAATCGCCACGCGCGCCCGTGCCGCTGGGCTGGTGTAAATCGCGCCGGCGCCAATGCTCAGGCTGCCGGAATAGGTGGACCACCCCGACCAGGTGGAAGTGGCGAAGTTGTAAGTCGATACCTCGATGCTGCCGCCGTAATCCGTCCCGCTCGTCGCAGTGCCGCCCAAGGCAAGGCCGAGCGTCACCGAACCGGTGGTTGCCGTGCGTGTGGCCAGAGAGATATCGAAGACCGCATAGCCGGCAGACTCGTCCACCGTCGGGCTCGACACCAGCAGCGATGGCGTTGCTGTCGCGGTGCGATCGAGAATGAACCCGTATCCCTGGCTATCCACGAGGTTCGCCAGCAGGCTGTTGGCCGCATTCAGCGAAAGGGTGGCCTGGAACGCTTCGGTGGCGGTATCCGTGCCGGCGCTGCGGGTGCCGACGGTAAAGGTTCCGGTCGAAGCTCCGGCTGCAATGTTGAGTGTCACCTGCGTGCTCGGCGCGTTGCGGTAATAGTCGGTAGTGCCGCCGCTGCCGCTGTTGCCTCCCGTCGCGGCCGTCAGGCCGGCCGGGGCGGTATTGGCATAGGCCACCGTGGCGGAAATCGCGGTTGCCGTGGTCTGGGACAGGCCGACGGTAAACGTAATGGTGTTGCCTTCGAGTACGGGCGTCGCATCGGCGATGAACATGAAGGGCCGAACTTCGTCATCCATGATGTTCGCCGTTCCGCTGGCCGTCAGGTTGGTCGTGGTAGCACCCGGATTGGTCGCCGTCAGGGTAAAGGCCTCAGACGCAGCCTCGATCGCCGTGTCGTTGGTGATGGCTACCCGGGCAAGCGCACTGGTAGCACCGGCGGCAATCGTCACCGAAGTAGCTCCTGGGGCGCTCCAGGTCAATCCGCCATCCGTGGATACGGCCATGCTGTTGGTGTAATCGCTGCCCGCCGTTGCGGTTCCGGCTGCAAGCGCCAGGTTCAGGGTCACCGGCACCAGCGCAGGATTGCTCAGGTTGATGCCGAACTGCGCATAGCCTGCCCCTTCCACCACCGTCGGATTGGTGACGACATAGGTCGGATTCACGCTGTTGTCGATGATGTAGCCGGTGGCCAGTCCTTCGCCCACACGCGCATACTGGGTCGAGGCTGCAGCCAGCGAGGCATTCACAGTGAAGGTCTCGACCGGCAAGTCGCCCGATGCGTTGGCCAGAGTCGCGACGGTAAAGGTGCCCGTCGTCGTCCCGGCGGTGATGGTAAAGCTTCCGGCAGTGACGGCGGTAAAGTCCGCGCCGCTCGCCGCCGTGCCGCTCGCGGTATTCCAATTGACCGTCAGGTTGGACGTTGCGGCCTGGGACAGGGTCCAGGTGAACGTAGCGGTTCCCCCTTCCACCACCGGCGGTGCGTCGGAAATCATCAGGAACGGCTTGGCTTCATTGTCCATCAGCGTCGCCGTGCCGGCCGCCGATGCAGCCGTGGTCAAGCCGCTGGAGCGCGTAGCCGTCAGGATGATGGTCTCGGTCGGCTCCAGCACCGCGTCATTGACTACAGGCACCCGCGCCAGCAGGTTGGTCTGGCCGGCAACCAGGGTGACGTTGGTGGCGTAATTGGCCCAGGTGGCGCCGCCGTCGGTGGACACCTGCAGAGTGCCGTAGTCGGTGCCGCCGGTGGCCGTGCCGCTCGTGGCAAGGGTCAGTACGGTGTTGACCGGACTGGGCTTGCTCAGACCGACATTGAAGATGGCATAGGCGTCGGTTTCCACGATGCCCAGGCTGGAGACCGTCAGATCCGGCGTCAGGGTGAGGAAGCTGCCGTCGTCGCGAATGGTGACCACGCCCTGGGCGTCGGCGATCGTCGCATTGGCCGATGGCGTGGAGAGATTGACCAGAATGGTCTCCGGTCCTTCGCTGCTTGTGTCGTTGATGATCGGCACGGTGAAGCTGCCGTACGTCGTACCGGCCGTTATGGTCAGGGTGCCGGCGGTCGTCGTGTAATCCGAACCGGCGGTCGCCGTGCCATTGGCAGTGGTGTAGTTCACCGTGACGTTCGCGGCGGCCACCTTGGAAAGGCTGACCACGACAGTCGCTGTGCCTGCTGCTTCATTGACCTCGAGATCGCAAATGCTGATTGTCGGCAGCGCCGTCTCGTCGTCGGAAACAATCGCCGTGCCGATCGCGGTGCTGTTGATGGTGACACCGGAAGTGCGGGTCGCCGTCAGGGTGAAATTCTCGATACCCTCGGTGAGTGCGTCATTGGTCAGCGGCGCGCGCACCAGCACGCTGGTACTGCCGGCGGCGATGGTGGCGGCGCTGGCCGTGGTCCAGTTGATGCCGTCGGTGGAAACCTGCAGCGCCGTGCCAAAGTCGGCCCCGCTGGTCGCCGTGCCGCTGGTGAGGGCAAGGGAAACCCCCACCGCTGCGGTGGTCGGCTTGCTGATGAACACGGTGAACACCGCATAGGGATTGGTGCCCTCGACGACGCTGACGTTCGATACCCCGAGTGTCGGCGCCAGGTTCAGATTGGGCACGTCGGTGCTGGGCGGCGTGTAGTTGTAGTAGCCCGAATGGTCGAAGATCAACTGCTGGCCGTTGCTGGCCACCCAAGTCAGTTGGCCGGCGCTTACCGTCCAGGTGTAGGTGTAGCCGGCCCCGGTGCCGCTGCCGCTGGCGGTGACGGGCGTGAACACGCCGTCGCTGCCGACACTGCCAAGGGTGTAGTCGACACCGTGGAAAGTGGTCTTGGTCACCGTGGCACTGTCCACGATCTTGTCTACGCCGGAGCCCTGCACGGCAAAGGCGGTGTACTGCTGGCCGATCCTGATGCCGGCATCGGTGCCGACGCCCGTGACGACGTTGCCTTCGAGGAAGGTTTCCTTGGCCATCAGGGTGTCGGTATCGTCGTTGGCCACCGGCTTGCCATTGACCACGGAGATGGTCTGCACCGAAGTACCGAGGTCGCCTTCCGTATCCATTACGGTTGACGTCAGGGTGAATTCGTCGCCGGCATGTGCGCTTGAACCCGTGAAATAGGTGTAGTCCCCGGTACTGAAATCGAATACCAGCGTGCCGTAGTCGAAGCCCTTTGTCGCATCCAGCGTCAGTACATGTCCGGAGAAGGTGCTGCCGTCCAGCCAACCGCTGCTGCTTGCCGTCACGAGATTGGTTCCGTTGTAGGTGAAGGTCACCGGCGTCATCGTTGTGCCGGGACCCGTGCCGTCATCGTCGAGCATCAGGACTATCTCCTGCACATAGCCGCCGTCGGCCCCAAAACTCACGCTCTGTGCACCGCCGCCGGACACTACGTTGCCGCCGAAACCTTGCGGCACGGTGGAGATGAGTTGCTGGCCGAGGTCGTTGATGTCCGGCACCTGGATCGCCGGATCCTCGACGCCGTCGCCGGCCGCATCGACGTTGTGTATCAGATCGAGGAAGGAGGTATTGGCGATGCCGGTTCCCATGCCTACGGCGAAGGACTTGATGTCGTTGAGTGCCGCCCAGTTGGCATAGGCGAGCTCGGGGGCGGTGGTCAGAACCCCGGTCGTCGGTTCGCCGTCGGAAAGGAAATACACCATGTTCTGCTTGCTGCTGTCCCCCGTGCCCATGACGGATTGAACATTGCTCAGCGCAGCCTCGTAGTTGGTATTTGCGGCGCCGATGCCTGCGCTGATCGTGGCATTGAGCGTGCCGACGGTGGTCGCGGTGCCGGTGTTGGGAGTGGCGGTAATGTTGTTGATGGCGGCCAGTGTGGTGGTGAGATCAGTGTAGGCATTACCGCCATTGAGGTTGTAGGCGTTGCTGCCGAACACTACGATCCTCACCGCAACATCGGGCGACTGATTGAAGTATTCCGTAACAAGCGCATCCAGCGCATCCTGGGCCATCTGCAGGCGCGTCGTCACGACGCTGCTGCCGTCCGAGTTGGTCCGTTTGACCCAGCCGCCGGAATTCTGGTTGTACATGCTGCCCGACAGGTCGAGCACCAGCGTCATGTTGAAGCTCGGCGTCGGACTTTCCGGAATTTCCACCGTCATGTTGGTGGCGACCGGTCTGTCGTCCTCGATCCCGACATGCAGCACTGCCGAGGTACTGTCCGCCTTGAGGTAGGTGAAGTTTTGCGTCACGCCCGTATCGGTAGCGGAACCGGGGGCGCCGTTGGCGGCGGCGCTGTTCAACGTATAGGTGTATGCCCCGGTCGCGGCGGTCACTACCAGCGTGCCCGTCCCGGTATTGATGGTAATGACACCGCCGGTAGGCGTGTAATTGGTCGCGTTATACGTGATTTGCGTGATGGCGGACACGGACTCCGGCGCATTGAACAGATTGCCGCTGGCCACCGCTGCGCCACCGCCCGATCCCGTCGCCAGGGCCGACTCGGACACGGTGGCGAAGTCGTCGGCGGCATTGACGACGTTGAGCGTCACGGTCGCCGTGTCGGTCTCGCCAGCCGGCTGATCGTTGTCGGTGATCGTGTAGCTGAACGTATAGGTACCCGGCGTTCCCGGCGGCGTGTAGTTATAACCCGTCAGGTCGCCGTAACTGTCATACACGGGCGTCAGCGCGCTGCCGCCCGTGGGGTTTGTGACACTGGTGATGGCGGCCGCGTCGAACAGGCTGTCGTTGCCCAGCAGCGATGCGAGGCTGATGAAATAGGTTGATCCCGTCGGCAGCGTAATGCTGTCGGCGTTGGCTACCGGCGTGCCATCGTTGACTGCGGTAACGTTGATCGTCGCAGTGGCCGCGGAGGAAACCGCGCCCGAATTGTCCGTTGCCGTGTAATTGAACGTGGTGCTGCCGGCCCACTCCGGCAGCGGCTGATAGTAGAGCGTCACAGCATTGCCGGTTGCCGCGACGACGTCGTTGGCGCCTACCATGAGGGTCCTTGCGGCATCGTAGTAGAGCCTGCCCGTCGGCGGCAAGGACGAGATCGTGAAGCTCGTGACCGCGCCGTCCACATCGCTGCCCGTCAGGGTAATGGCAATCGGGGTCGCCGGATCCTCGTAGTCGATCGCAGACACCGCATTGGCTACCGGCCCGTCATTGGTGCCGGTCACGGTGAAGCTCAAGGTCGCCGTGCTGGTGGCGCCTGCCGTGTCGCGCACGGTGTAGGTGAAGCTGTCGTTGGCGGTCTGCCCCGCCCCCAGCGTCTGCGCCGTCGCCGTGTTGGCGACGTAGCTGTAGCTGCCGTCGGCGTTGAGCGTCAGCGTGCCGTAGGTGCCCGTCAGCGGACTGCCCACGGTGCCGCCGCTGATCGCCGAGACGACCTTGGTGTCGCCGCTATCGACGTCGGTGTCGTTGGCCAG
>DAIOGL010000025.1:0-15575 GCA_036745235.1 Sulfuritalea sp. | reverse complement strand
GATCAATCGCGTGACGAAAATGAACCTGCTCTCGCGCATGGCGGAAAAGGTCACCTTCGTCCTGATCCCGCCGCTGGCACTGATCTTCCTCGTGCTCGGCACCATCTTCCTCGGCATTGCAACGCCGACCGAGGGCGGCGCAATGGGCGCGGGCGGCGCGCTGATCATGGCGCTGGCGAAAAGGCGCCTGTCGTGGAAGCTGCTCAGGCAGGCCATGGACAGCACCGCCAAGCTCACCACCTTCGTCGTCTTCATCCTGGTCGGTGCCCGAGTCTTCAGCCTGACCTTCTATGCGGTCGACGGCCACCTCTGGGTCGAGCACCTGCTGCACGATCTTCCCGGCGGCCAGGTCGGCTTCCTGATCGTGGTGAACATCCTGATCTTCGTGCTGGCCTTCTTCCTCGACTTCTTCGAACTGTCGTTCATCGTTGTGCCGCTGCTCGGGCCTGTGGCGGAAAAGCTGGGCATCGATCCGATCTGGTTCGGCGTGCTGCTGGCGGTCAACATGCAGACCTCGTTCATGCACCCGCCCTTCGGTTTCGCGTTGTTCTACCTCCGATCCGTGGCGCCATTCTCGCCCTACAAGGACGTGCAGACCGGCAAGATGACCGAACCGGTGACCACCGGCCAGATCTACTGGGGTGCGGTTCCCTTCGTGCTGATCCAGATTGTCATGGTCGGTCTGCTGATCGCTTTTCCGCAACTGGTCACCTCGGGACTGGACAAGCAGCAGACAGGGGATACGAGCAACGTCCAGATCATGAGCACGGAAGATGACGCGAAAGCGGAGGAGAAATCCCTCTCCCAGGAGCAGGACAAACCCGCCGACGGAGCTGCCCCGGCAGGCGACGCGGAGGATCCGGCCAAGGCGCTGGAGCAAGCCATGAAACAGAACAAGGACGCCGCCCCCGAGGACGACGACCCGGCGAAGGCGCTGGAAAGAGCAATGAAGAAGTGAGCCAAGGGATTTTACAGGGCAGCCGACCGCGATTGATCGGAGAAGGCTGCACAGCAAGAGCCCCGAGCTGGTTGGCTTGGATGTCGCGTGGTGTAGTATTTGGGCACGGCAATGGAAGTGCCGACAGTCTTATCCCTAAAAACGAGGAGAAAAATCAATGCAACGACGCAAATTTCTTAAATCTGCTGGACTCGGACTTGCCGGCACCGGCGCCCTTGCGCTGTCGGGCAAAGCCCTGGCACAAGCGCCCGAGGTCAAGTGGCGTCTGGCTTCCAGCTTCCCCAAGAGTCTCGACACGATTTTCGGCGCGGCCGAGGTAGTCGCCAAGAGGGTCGCTGCGGCGACGGGCGGCAAGTTTCAGATCCAGATTTTTGCCGGCGGCGAAATCGTTCCCGCGTTCGGCGTACTCGACGCGGTCAAGGACGGCACCGTGCAGCTGGGACATTCGGCGAGCTATTACTTCATCGGCAAGGATCCCACCTTCGCCTTCGACACGGCAGTTCCGTTCGGCCTCAACAGCCGCCAGCAGACGGCCTGGATGTATGAAGGCGGTGGCCTGCCCCTGATGCGCGAGTTCTTCAAGGACTACAACATCTACAACATTCCCTGCGGCAATACCGGCGCCCAAATGGGCGGCTGGTTCCGCAAGGAAATCAAGACGGTGGCCGACCTCAAGGGCCTCAAGTTCCGCGTCGGCGGTTTTGCCGGTCAGGTGCTGGCCAAGCTTGGCGTGGTGCCGCAGCAGATTCCCGGCGGCGACATCTATCCGGCGCTGGAAAAAGGCACCATTGATGCTGCCGAATGGATCGGCCCCTACGATGACGAAAAGCTTGGCTTCAACAAGGTCGCCAAGAACTACTACTATCCGGGCTGGTGGGAAGGCGGTCCGCAGCTGTCGGTCTACGTGAACATGGCCGAGTGGGCAAAGCTGCCCAAGGAATATCAGGCCATTCTCGAAATGGCTTGCTGGGAAGCCCACGTCGACATGCAGGCGCGTTACGACGTGAAAAACCCGGCGGCACTGAAGCGTCTGGTGGCGAGCGGCACCAAACTGATGCCGTTCTCCAACGACGTCATGGCCGCCTGCTACAAGGCGGCGCAGGAGTTGTACGCCGAAACTGCAGCGAAAAATCCGAAGTTCGCCAAGGTCTACGAACCGTGGAAGAAGTTCCGCGACGAGCAGATCGAATGGTTCAGCATTTGCGAGGGCCGCTTCGACAACTTCTCGGCCGCTACGGTCCGCGCCGGACAGGCCAAGCCCGCCCCGGCGAAGAAGAAGTAATTTCCCGCAATCATGAACGAACTCCGCCACGGCGGGGTTTGTTCATTTTGGGCGGACATTTCCGCAGCACTGCGGGCCGAATTTGCCTGCTACGGCGACCGGATTCAATTCACGCCCGCCGTGCATACTCCTCGAAACCTTCGACCGGCAGCGGCCGACTGAAGAAATAGCCCTGGTAGGCATGGCATCCCGAACTGGCGAGGAAGGCGCGCTGGGCCTCGGTTTCCACGCCTTCGGCCATCACTCCCAGCCCGAGGCTTTGTGCCAGCGCCACGATGGTCCTGGCAATAGCGGCATCGTTGGGATCGATCAGGATATCGCGCACGAAGGACTTGTCGATCTTCAACTGCTCCAGCGGCAACCTTTTCAGATATGACAGCGAAGAATATCCGGTGCCGAAGTCATCCAGCGAAAAGCCGACGCCTTCGGCCTTCAGTGCGGACATCTTTTCAATGACGTCTTCCACGTTATCCACCAGCAGGCTCTCGGTCAGTTCCAGCTTGAGCCGGGCCGGATTGGCGCCCGCCCGCCCGATTGTTGCCAGGACCTGATCGACGAAGTCGGCTTCATGCAGTTGCTGGGCGCTGACGTTCACCGCTATCGTGAGATGGCTCATTTCGGGCCTGGCGGCCCAACGCGCCAATTGGGCGCAGGCGGTGTCCAGCACCCAGTGGCCCAAGGGCAGGATCAGCCCGGTTTCCTCGGCGAGAGGAATGAACTCGGCCGGAGACACCAGGCCTCGCAGGGGATGCTGCCAGCGCACCAGCGCTTCCACGCCTGTGACGCGCCCCCCGTTAATCACCTGGGCCTGGTAATGGAGCACGAACTGCTTCTGCTGCACCGCCTCGCGCAGACCAGCCTCCAGAGAGGCGCGCTCCATCACGGCGGTTTCCATGTCCGGATCGAAGAAGTGCAGGGCATTGCGCCCCCGCGCCTTGGACTTGTACATGGCCAGATCGGCCTGCTTCATCAGGTCGTCGATGCTGGCCTGGTGCCCCCTGAACAAGGTGGCACCGATGCTCGCGGTGCTGCGGTACTCGAGGTCGCTAAGCTGATAGGGGTCCCTGAGTGAAGCGAGAATCTTTACGCCGACGGCTTCGGTCTGCGTCGCGGCCTCTTCGATGTTCACACTCAGGCTGCTCAGCACCACCACGAACTCGTCACCACCCAGCCGCGCCACCGTGTCGCCCTCGCGTACGCTGCCGACCAGACGCTGTGCCACCTGCTGCAGCAGGAGGTCGCCCATGTCATGGCCGAGAGTATCGTTGAGCGTCTTGAAATGATCCAGGTCGATGAACAGCAGCGCCCCATGGCCGCCGTTGCGGGAACTGGCGGTCATGGCCTGCCGCAGGCGGTCGAGCAGGAGCGTACGGTTGGGCAGGGTCGTCAGCTGGTCGAAGAAGGCCAGTTCCCTGATTCTTTCCTCCGCAATCTTGCGTTCGGTAATGTCCTGGTGCGTGGCGACATAGTGGGTAATGACTCCGTCATCCCGCTTGACCGCGGATATCGTGAGCCACTTCGGGTATATCTCGCCGTTCTTGCGCCGGTCCCAGATCTCCCCCTGCCAGGCTCCGGTGCTCCGGAGGCTCTCCCACATCGCCGTATAGAACGCGGCATCGTGGCGACCCGATTTCAGCAGCCGCGGCGTATGGCCGATGACATCTTCTGCCGAATAACCCGTGCTCTCGGTGAAGGCGCGGTTGACGCGCAGGATCACGCCGTCCGGGTTGGTTACTACCATGCCTTCCTGCGATTCAAACGCGGTGGCGGCGATGCGAAGCTCGGCCTCGGCCTCCTTCCGGTAGGTAATGTCGCTGACGCTTCCGACGAACAGCTTCCCGTCGTCCACGATGGTCTCGGTAACTCCCAGTTCGATGTGAAATACCGAACCGTCGCGGCGCTGCGCCATGACGTCGCGCCTGCCGCCGATCACCTTGCGGATGCCGCTACGCCGATAGGCTTCAAGGTAGCCGTCATGCTCAGTCCGGTAAGGCTCCGGCATCAGCATCTTGATATTCTTGCCGATCACTTCGGCAGCGCCGTAACCAAACAGGCGCTCGGCGGACCGGTTGAATGATTCGACGATGCCTTTTTCAGTCATCGTTATGACGCCGCTATGCACACCATCGAGCACCGCACGCAGCCGCGTTTCGCTGGCAACCAGCGCCTGTTCGGTGCGCTTGCGCACAGTAATGTCCGTGACATAGGCCAGAATGCAGGGCTGTCCGTCCAGTTCGGTTATTTCGCCGGAAAGGCTGACATTGCGCCGCTCACCGTTCTTGTGCATCCAGACCGTCTCGTAGTCGATCAGCCGGCCTTCGCGAGTGATCGCCTCCACCCAGGGGCGGCGCGTGGCTTCATCCGGCCAGATTCCCACCTCCACCGAAGTCCTCCCGATCAGGTCGTCCCTGGTCCAGCCGAAATCGCGCTCGTAGTTCGCATTGGCTTCGATGATGCGGCCCTCGTCGGCCGTGGCGATCGACGCCGCAATGGGGCACGAATTGAACGCCGTGGAGAACCGCCGTTCGGACTGGCGCAGCGCCAGCTCGGCCAATCTGCGCTCGGTGACATCCTGGATCGTGCCGCGGGATCGTAGCGGCTTGCCTGCCGGGTCGAAGTCCGACTGGCACTTCTCGTGAACCCACTTGACGCGTCCGTCCTGCATGCGCAGCCGGTGGGTGATCTCATACGACGTTCGGTTTGCGAGGGAATTCTTGTAGGCCTGATTCACCGCATCACGGTCATCCGGATGAATCGCGTCGAGAAAGGCCTGGTAAGTGGCGCCGAATTGCTGCGGGTCGATCTCGAACAGGCGAAAGACCTCGTCCGACCAGATCAATTCGCCGCTGATCACGTCCAGCGTCCAGCTGCCGACGTGGGCAATGTGCTGGGCTTCGCGCAAGCCGTCTGCGCTGGCGCGCAATTCGGCTTCGGCCTGCTTGCGCTGCGCCTCATTTGACCGCAGCTTGAGTTGCATCGCGGACAAGCCGGCAAGTACGCTGTCCTCCATGCCGGGAGGAAAGTCGATGACCGACGTGAAATCGCCGCGTCCGATTCTGAGGATGTGCTGGTGCACTTCCTCAGCCGACCCGCCCAGGGTAGTCCGCAAGCTGCCATATGCCCGCCAGAGCAGGATCAGCGCCCCGAAAACGCAGGCTATGAACGCCATCCGCGAGATTGCGACACTGCGGTCGGCAAGGCCAACCGCGTCGGCAGTGCGCTGGTCCATCAGCGCATAGGCCTCGTTGATCGGCCGCATGATCGCCGCCTTGGCGCGATGATAGCTGGCGTCATGCATCATCTCGAGCGCCCGGGCCCGCGCGGCATGGGCATCGGGACCGCCGGTCTCGACCAACTTCATCGCCTCGAATTCGATTGCCGTCAAGCCGTCGGAATTCGCCTTGGCTTCCGCCAGCTTGCGCAATTCACCTTCCGGAGAGCCTGCCGCGCGGATCAACTCCAGCAGAGGGACCGCCGCTCCGCCGCCAACCCGCGGCGCTCCGGCATCAACCAGCACCAGGTCCCAGTAAGCATAGTAGTAGCCAGGAGGGCGTGGCTTCCTGCCATCGCGGATGTCCAGTATGTCCTGATAGTATTTCTTGTAGCGGGGATCGCCGGTCGCCACGTAGGCCCGGGCCATCCGCGTCAGATCGTCCGACGACTGGCGCAACTGGTCCGCCAGCACAAAGGAGACCTGCCGCTGCTGGTTGGCCCGATCGATCTGCTTCTCAAAGTAGACGTAGAGCCCGAACGCGGCAACCAGTGAAAGAAACACGATCACCGTCGGCCAGTGCCGGCGAGCGAACAGCTGAGTTTTGTCTTCGCGAATCATGGCCTTTTGCTTCGCTTGAAATCCATTTGAGTCTACCCCTTCACGCTCGTTGCCCGATTCCGCTCATCAGAGCAGCGCGAGACGCCAGAGCGAGGTCAGTTCCGCGGCTCGCGCGGCGTGAAGAGGGTCGGAGATGTCCGTTGCCCGTGGATGAGTCGGCCTTGCATCCACCCGGCCGACAAGCTTGAGGCCAGCCTCGTCAAAGGCCGCCAGCAGTTCGGCGCGCGTGCGCAAGCCCAGATGCTCGGCGAGGTCGGAGAGCACCAGCCAACCCTCGCCGCCGGGCTGCAAATGCCCGGCGAGCCCCCTGATGAATCCCATCAGCATGCGACTGTCGGGGTCGTACACCGCGCGCTCCAGAGGAGAGTTGGCGCGTGCCGGAACCCACGGCGGGTTGCACACGACCAGGGGTGCACGACCTGACGGAAACAGATCGGCCGCGACCACCTCGACCCGCGCCGCCAGCCCGAGTCGCTCGACGTTCGCCCGGGCGCAGGCCAGCGCACGAGGATCCTGATCAGTGGCGACGACGTGTGCAATGCCCCGCTTCGCCAGTACCGCCGCCAGCACGCCGGTGCCGGTGCCGATGTCGAAGGCCAGCGCACAGTTGGGCGGCAAGGGTGCCGTTGCCACCAGACCGACATACTCGCCGCGAATCGGCGCAAAGACGCCGTAATGAGGATGAATGCGCTCGCCCAGCGCCGGAATCTCGACCCCTTTCTTGCGCCACTCGTGCGCACCGATCAGGCCCAGCAGCTCCCGCAGGGAGGCGACAAAGGGGCCCGCCGCGGGACCATAGGCCTCGCTGCAAGCATCCCTGACATCGGGCGCCCGCCGCAGCGGCAGGCGATAGTCGGCTTCGAAGGGCAGCAGCAGCATGCCGAGCGTGCGGGTACGCTGCGACTGCGCCTGACGATACAGGTGAAAAGCCTCGGCCGGGTCGGATGTCGTCGCTGCCTTGCGCGGCTTGCGGTCGAGGCGGCGAGCCATGGCCTGAAGCAGCTGACGGGCATTCTGGAAATCGCCGCGCCACAGCAGCGCGGTACCCTCGCAGGCGAGTCGATAGGCGGCATCCGCCGTGGTGCGGTCGTCGGCGATGACCACGCGCTTCGGCGCTGCCGTGCCACTCTCGGAGTGCCAGGGGGCGAGGCGCGTCTCGCCGCCTTCGATCCACTCGATGACCGGCTCGCCATTCACGACAAGCTCCCTCCAGGCCGGATGCTTTGCCTGCCTTGGATTCTGCCTTGCGGGCAGGCAACTTGAAACAACACGATGGATACCTCGATGCGCGGGAATTCAAACGCATGGTACGTGGCTACTGCCTGCCTGTAAATTTTTCCGGCACGGGCCGGACTATGGTCTCGACCGCGCCTGAGGAATCGAAACAGGCGTTGAAGAGTCGGCGCGGGCGATACGGCGATCGCGTGCAAACCGGCTTGCAGCCGCCGGCAGCTGGCGGCCCTGTTCGCCCAGCTACCAAGTTGCGGGTCTTGCAGCCTGCCTGGTCAATCGGCCGCGCGCCCGGCAGGCAGCCGTCCCTCACCCGCCTGACCAGCCACGGCATAGCGCTGCCCCATGCGCTCGAGCCGCGGACCGTGCATGCCATCGTTTGCCTGCATCAGATAGTACACGCTGGGGAAGCCGGTTTCTCCCGGTGGACCATGCTTCTGGAGCCATGCATAGACATGCCGGTCGGCAGCCATCCGCCGCGTGTCGCCCGGCAGCGGGATACTCCACCAGCGCAGCACGGGCTCGCAGGCCAGCTTGTCGATCACGAGGCAATTCGGATCGACCCAGCCACCCAGCTTTTGCTGGAAAATTCCCCGGCCCGGCCCGACCGACTCCCAATCATCGACGCATACCGGTTGCAGCGATTCGGGATGAACGAACCAGCGCAGCGAAAAGGCCCATGCGCGGCCCTGAACGGCGCGCAACAGGGAACTCAAGTGATCGGGCGCCCACCAGTTGTCATCGTCCAGGTAGGCAAGGAAGCGGGCATTGGCGAGATAGCTGAGCAGGGTCCGCAGCACCCCGCCATCGTTGGCGGGGTGCAGCCCGCCATGCCGCTGCGAAGTCGAATAGCCGGGATAGAACAGACAGGGAGTGACATGATCGGGTGTCGCATCGAGCAATTCGTGCAGCGGCGCGAAATCGCCGCGCGGCACATCGACTCCGATCAGCAGCTGAATGCGTCCGACGTCCCGTTGCGCATAGACCGAGCGAACGGCGTCGAGGATGCTCTCGCGTCCGATCGTCGGCATCACCACCGCGACGTCGAAGGGAGTCTGCAGGTCCGCCTTCCTGCCGAAATGCCGGCAGCCGGCGGCCAGCCGGTGAACAGGCGCTGTCATCGCGGCGGGCGGCAAACCTGCGGGCGCCGCCCGATCCGCTGCAGCCATCCATTCCCGCAGCGCCGCAGTCACCCGCGCCACCAATTCATCCCAATCCCCATCGGCCGTCTGGCGAAACAGACGCATGACGAGGGGATACCATGGTGAATCACTTCGCTCTTCCAGCCAGCGCCAATCGGTTTCGTAATCGGGAAGCAGCACCCAGCAGGGCTTGCCCAGTGCGCCGGCCAGATGCGCTACGGCGGTATCGACGCAGATCAGCAGATCGAGCTGCCTGAGGATGGCCGCACTGTCGGCAAAATCGGCCATCTCGCTACCGAGGTGCGTAAGCGGCTGATTGGCCGGCGGAGCACAGGCCTCGTCCTCGCCGGCTTCCTTCTGCAGGCTGACAAAAGCGATGCCGGGGACAGTCCAGAGCGGTGCAAGTGTCGCCAGCGAGGGGAGGGATCGGTTGGCGTCGTTGCCATGGCCGGGCTTCCCCTTCCATACCAGTCCGACGCG
Source organism: Sulfuritalea sp. (assembly GCA_036745235.1). GTDB lineage: Bacteria > Pseudomonadota > Gammaproteobacteria > Burkholderiales > Rhodocyclaceae > Sulfuritalea. The sequence goes on along the minus strand of DAIOGL010000025.1, from coordinate 6,651 downwards.
ACGCCTGGCCAGCGGCAGGCGCGCCGTCCAACGCGGCGTTCTGCCGGGGTCCGCGGTCAGATAAGGAATCGTGGCCGGCAGATTCTCCAGAGTAGTCGCGACATGCAATGGCAGGCTGAGCGGATAGCACCAGAAGTCGAACTCCGCGGCCATGTCGGGACGCCATTCCGATGTGCTGATTACGCGGTCCGCCAGATTTTGCGTGGCAAACAAGGTCTTCAGGGGTGGCTTGCACGCCAGCGTGAGATGCCGCAAGCCGCGTGCCTTGAGCAAGGGCAGATAGCGCACGAACTGGATTTCATCGCCCAATCCCTGTTCCGGCCAGATCAGCAGCGAACGCCCCTGCAATCGTTCGCCCCGCCATTGCGGAGGCAGCGGCGCGCCGCCGGGCACCGTCGGTGGCGGCGCTATGCTGCAGTTCCGCTTGCCGGGGGCATACCGCGCTTCGAACTCCGTCCAGCCCTCCGGGAAGCGCCCCCGTTGCAGCAGGAGCAACCCGAGATTCATGTGGATATCCGCATCGCCCGGCCTCAACGCAATCGCGCGACGGTAGGCGGCTTCGGCCTCCTCCGGGTGTCTCTGCACATGAAGCAGCACAGCCAGATTGTAGTGGGCGCTCGCATAGTCCGGCTTGAGCGCGATCGCGCGACGGTAGGCCATTTCAGCCTCCTTCCGCCGCTTTCGTTCCATGAGCAGAACGCCCAGGTTGTAATGGGCTTCCGCCAGTTCGGGCTTCGCTGCGATGGCGCGAAGGTAGGCCGCTTCAGCTTCGTCCATGCGCTTTTGCTCCGCCAACAGGACACCAAGGTCAGAGTAGGCATCCGCGTAGTCCGGCTTGACGGCAAGGGCGCTGCGATACGCGGCTTCCGCTTCCTCGAGGCGCTTCTGCTCCTTCAGCAGGCTGCCCAGAGCGGAATATGCCTCGACGCAGTCCGGCTTCGCCTCGATGGCGCGGCGATAGGCGGCTTCGGCCTCTTGCGGACAAGCTTGCGCCTTGAGCAGGTTGCCGAGGTTGGAGTGGGCTTCCGCGTAATCCGGCTGCGCTGCGATGGCACGACGATAGGATGCTTCGGCCTCGTCGGGGCGCTCCTGGTCTTTCAGCAGAACACCCAGGTTGGAGTGGGCCTCGACGCAATCCGGCTTCAACGCAATTGCACGGCGGTAGGCCGCTTCCGCTTCCTGCGGGCGCTCTGCCTCCTTCAGCAGATTCCCCAGGTTGCAGTAGGCTTCCGGCGCGTCGGGCGCCACCTCAATGGCGCGACGGTAGGCCGCTTCGGCCTCCGGCAGACGAGCTTGCGCCTTGAGGAGGTTGCCGAGATTGGAATGAGCCACCGCGAAGTCCGGCTTCACGGCGACGGCACGACGGTAGGCGGCCTCGGCTGTCGCACCGTCGCCGATTCTGGCGGCAAATACGCCCAGATTGTTCAGCAGGTCCTCATTGTCCGGATCCATGGCGAGAGCCTGCCTGACGACCGCCAGCGCTTCGGTGATTTTTCCCTTGCGGTAGAGGGCTGCACTACGGATCAGGAAAGCGGCAACATCGGCTTTCGCAGACCGCGCCGGCGCGCCGGCGCCGGCAGACATCGATGAATCGGCTCGCTCCGCTCCGGCCTTCCATTCCCGCAGCGCCGCCGTCACCCCTGCTACCACGCCCGCCCAGTCCCCGTCGGTCGTCTGGCGGAACAGGCGCATGACACGGGGATACCAGGGAGAATCGGTCCGCTCTTCCAGCCAGCGCCAGTCCGTCTTGTGGTCTGGCAGCAGCACCCAGCAGGGTTTGCCCAGCGCACCGGCCAAATGCGCCGCGGCGGTGTCGACGCAGACCAGGAGATCCAGGCTGCCGAGGATCGCAGCGCTGTCCACGAAATCGTCAATCTCGCTGCCGAGGTGCGTCAAGGGCTGAGCGGCCGGCGGCGCGCTGGCCTCTTCTTCGCCGGAACCTTTCTGCAGGCTGACAAGGGCAATGCCGGGGACGGACCAAAGCGGCGCCAGGGTGGCGAGCGAGGGAAGGGATCGGCTGGTGTCATTCCTGTGCGTGGGGCTCCCCTTCCATACCAGACCGACGCGGAGCGCCGCCGGCGGCAAACGCTTGGCCCAGTGCGCGATTCTGCCGGGGTCCGCCGCCAGATACGGAATGGTCGCCGGAATGTTGTCCAGCGTGGTGCCGAAATGCAGCGGCAGGCTCAGCGGATAGCACCAGTAGTCGAACTCTGCCGCCATCTCGGGACGCCAGTCCGAGGTGCTGATCACGCGATCCGCCAGATTCTGTGCGGCAAGCAGTGCCTTCAGGGGCGGCCTGCAGGCCAGTGCGAGATGCCGGACGCCTCGTGCCTTGAGCAGGGGCAGATAGCGTACGAACTGTATTTCATCGCCCAATCCCTGCTCCGGCCAGACCAGCAACGACCGGCCCGCCAGCGGTTCTCCCTGCCATTGCGGGGGCAGCGGTATGCCGTTCGGGTGAGTCGGCGGCGGCGCCATTTTTCGTTCCGTCTTGCCGGGAGCATAACGTGCCTCGAATTCCGTCCAGCCCTCCCGAAGTCGCCCCCGCCTCAGCAGCAAAAGACTGAGATTCCAGCGGGCGTCGGCATGGTCCGGCTTCAGTGCAATGGCGTGACGATAGGCAGATTCAGCGTCCTCCGGACGCTTTTGCGCCTGGAGCAGGTTGCCCAGATTGGAATAGGCATCGACGTAATCCGGTCTCAGGGAAATGGCGCGGCGGCATGCGGCTTCAGCCTCGGCGAAGCGCTTGTCCTCCATGAGCAGAACACTCAGGTTCGAATAGGCTTCCGCGTAATCAGGCTTCACCGCAATGGCGCGAAGGTAGGCGGCTTCGGCCTCGTCAATGCGCTTTTGCGCCTTGAGCAGAACACCCAGGTTCGAGTAGGCCTCCGCGTACTCCGGCTTTGCGGCGATGGCGCGCCGGTAGGCGGCCTCCGCCTCCTGCGGACGCTTCTGAATCTGCAGCAGGTTGCCCAGGTTGGAGTGGGCCTGGGCGTAATCAGGCCTCACGACGATGGCCCGGCGGCAAAAAGCTTCGGCCTCATCCGTACGCCGCTGCTCGGTGAGCAGATTGCCCAGGTTGCAGTTGGCGTCTGCCGAGTCGGGGTTCAGCGCGATGGCGCGACGGTAGGCAGCTTCCGCTTCCTCCAGGCGCCTTTGCCCCTTGAGCAGGTTGCCCAGGTTGTAGTGGGTCTCGGCGCTGTCCGGCTGTATGGCAAGGGCACGGCGATACGCGTCCTCGGCCGCTGCGGCATCTCCCAGTGCAGCGGCAAATACGCCACGGTGAGCCAGAAGAACGGCATTGTCGGGATCGATGGCCAGGCCCTCGCCGGCAACATCCAGAGCTGCCTGGACCTCCCCCTTGCGGTAGAGCAAGGCGCTGCGAGCGATGAGCGCTGCCACATCGGGTGAAGCCGGACGGGCGGACTCCGCCTTGGCGCTCCGGTGCTTGCCCGGTGCCGCGCTGCGGCCCGTCCTGGCAGCGGCTTTCCGGGCCGGAGGGCTGGGGATCTTGTTCGATCTTGGCATGCGGCAGTCTAGTGTTTCAACATGATTGCGCTGGCTTCGCTTCCCCGGACAACCGTCCTTACAAATCGCGGATCAAACTCTCGCCGTATCGCCAGCGCCGACTTTCTGCCGGCGTCAGTTGCCGGCTATGGTCATGCGGTCGACCAGAACGGAGCCTACCTGTTTCGAACCCCTCACCTCGATGTCATTGCCTATGTCGACAATACCGCGCAGCATCTCGCGCAGATTGCCGGCGACGGTGATCTCTTCCACCGGATAGGCGATCTCGCCCTTTTCCACCCAGTAACCCGCCGCACCGCGCGAATAGTCTCCGGTGACGTAGTTCACGCCCTGACCGAGCAGTTCGGTGACCAGCAGGCCGGTGCCCATTTCGCGCAGCAGCCCCTTGAGATCGTGCCGCCCCGGCTGCACCAGCAGATTGTGCGCACCGCCGGCATTGCCGGTGGTCTGCATGCCCAGCTTGCGCGCCGAGTAGGTGGACAGGAAATAGCCTTGCAGCACGCCGTTCTTCACCACCTCGCGATCATGGGTGGCGACGCCGTCGTCATCGAAAGGTGATGACGCGAATGCGCCGCGGATATGCGGCCGTTCGCTGATCTGGACAAAGTCGGGGAAGAGTTGCTGGCCGAGGCTGTCGAGCAGGAAGGATGTCTTGCGATACAGCGAACCGCCTGATATCGCGTGCACGAAACTGCCGATCAGACCGGCCGCCAGCGGCGCTTCGAAGATCACCGGACACTTGCGCGTCTTCAGCTTGCGTCCGCCGAGACGGGACAGCGCACGACGTGCTGCGTAGTCGCCAATCCCTGCGGAATCGGGAAAATCGGCCGCGTTGCGGCGCGTGGCATACCAGTCGTCGCGCTGCATGTCGTCGCCCTCGCCGGCGATCACCGAGCACGAGATGTAATGCCGCGACGTGGCGAAGCCGCCCATGAAACCAAGACTGTTGGCCGACACGAACTGCGCGGTCTGCGCCGAAACGCTGGCGCCTTCGGAATTCTTCACCATGGGGCTGACGTCGAAGGCGGCCTGCTCGCAGCGGCGCGCGATGTCGATTGCCGTCTCCACCGGAATATCCCACGGATGGAACAGATCGAGGTCCATGTTTCCGGTCGCCAGCAATTTGGCGTCGGGCAGCCCGGCGCAATCGTCTTCGGCGGTGAAGCGCGCAATGGACAGCGCGGCATCGACCGAAGCCCTCAGCGCGGCCGGCGAGAAATCGGAACTGCTGGCGTGGCCGCGCCGCTGGCCGATGTACACCGTGACGCCGAGGCCCTTGTCGCGGTTGTATTCAATGGTTTCCACCTCCTGCCGGCGCACGCTGACCGACTGACCCAGGCCCTCCGACACATCGACCTCGCAGGCCGTGGCGCCATTGCTTGCTGCGTGATCGAGGACAGCCTGCGCCAATGCACGCAACGAGTCGTGAGAATGAGCAAAACCTTGGGACATGCGGGAACCCTTTGAGAGTGAGACTCTGATCGCGAAGCTATAATCATAACCGTGGATGATATCGATAATGAACCGGACGAATATTCCGGGCCCAGCAAGTCGCAGCTGAAGCGCGAGATGACGGCATTGCAGGATCTCGGCGCGGAACTGGTGGCGCTGTCGAAGGAGCGCCTGGCGAAGATCGAGATGCCGGACCGACTGCGCGATGCGCTGCTCGACGCCCAGCGCTTCACCAAGCACGAAGCCAAACGACGCCAGATGCAGTACATCGGCAAGATCATGCGCGACATCGATGCCGCGCCATTGCAGGCGGCGATGGACGAGATCAAGGGCAACTCGGAGGCGGCCACCATCCGCCAGCACCGCCTCGAAAACCTGCGCACGCGCCTGATGGAAGACGAGACGAAGTTCAGCGAACTCGCCCGCGACTATCCCGGGGCCGATATCCAGCATCTGCGCCAGTTGCGCCGCAACGCGCTGAAGGAAGCCGAGCAGGGCAAGCCGCCGCGCGCCTACCGCGAACTGTTCAGGGAACTGCGCGCCCTCGAAGGCGGCAAGAGCGTCACCGAAGACGCCGCCGGCGACGAACCGGACTGACGGCGGCTAGGCGAAATCCTTTTGCGCCGCGGTCGAATCGCTGCTTGACGTCAGGATGGTCAGCACCGCCTGCGCGTGTTCCGCGGCGTCCCGCCCCAGGCCCGTCAGATAACCTCCGTCGGCCAACGTCAGCAAGCCCTTTTCGTAAAGGCGGCGAACTGCTGCGATCACTTCCGGATCGGCTGTCTTGTGCACCTTGATGCCTTGCTGGCTGGTTTCCAGATTGAAGCGGACCAGGGTATTCAGTTCATGGACAAGATCAGGTGTGTAGGGCATGGTCAAACCTCGCTCTTGGAATGCTGCAATTCGGGACTGACTCCATTCTAGCTTCCGCGGGGGCAAACACCGCCCCCTGCAGAAATGAATTCTCCCGCACGCCGGAGGTTCACAAACCCGGGTCGCCGCCTTCGCCCTTCTGCGTCGCCTCGACCATGCGCCGCGTCAGCTGCGGCGCCAGCAGTTCCATGAACTCGTACTCGTAGCCGCGCAGCCAGACGTCGCGGCGAAAGGCGACGCGCGTCGTGTTGCCCTCGAACAAATGGGTAGCCGGAACGCCCGCCAACGCGTCGTCGCGCATGGGGTCGAAAGCCATTTCGGCAATGATGCCGACACCGAGCCCGAGTTCGACATAGGTCTTGATCACATCCGAATCGATGGCGGTGAGCATCACGTTCGGCCGCAGGCCTTGGCGTTCGAATGCCCGATCGACGCGCGAACGGCCGGTGAAGGTTGCATCATAGGTAATCAGCGGATACCCGGCCAGCGCCGCCAGTGTCAGCGGTTGGCGCGCCAGCAGGGGATGCCCCTTCGGCGCCACAACCAGATGCGCCCACTGGAAGCACGGCAGGGTCAGCAGTTCCGCATGCCGGTCCAGCGCCTCGGTGGCAATGCCCAGATCCGCGCTGCCGTCCAGCACCCACGCGGCCACCTGTACCGGGCTGCCCTGCTGGATATGCAGGCGGATTTCCAGGTGGCGCTTGACGAATTTCTGGATCACCGGCGGCAGGGTGTAGCGCGCCTGGGTGTGGGTCGTGGCGATCGACAGGATGCCGCCACTTTCCGCGGCGTAGTCCG
>DAIOGL010000024.1:0-15598 GCA_036745235.1 Sulfuritalea sp. | reverse complement strand
CTCGAAGGAGATCACGCGCACCGGGCAGGCGCCCATGCAGGTGCCGCAGCGGCGGCAGCGCTCTTCGTTGAAGACCGGGAAACGCTTTTCGTCCTCGTCGATGGCGCCGAACGGACATTCGACCGTGCAGCGCTTGCACTGGGTGCAGCCTTCGAGACGCGCCTTGGGAAATGACAGGTCGCCCGAGCGCGGATGCGCGGCGCGGCCGACGGCCGCATTCTCGACTGCCTGGATCGCCTTCAGCGCGGCGCCGGTGGCGTCGTCGGTGGCCTGCAGGATGTCCATCGGCCGGCGCACGGGGCCGGCGGCATAGATGCCGGTGCGGCGCGTCTCGTAGGGGAAGCAGATGAAGTGCGAGTCGGCGAAGCCGTGCTTGAACTGCGGCACGTCCGGGCCCTGCCGGTAGTTGAGATTGAGGATCGAAATCGTCTTCATCTCGTCGCGCGCGGCCTTGGCCGCGGCGTCGCCACCTTCGGCGGCGGTGACCACCGGGTTCCAGGCTTCCAGATCGACGCCGGCGTTTGGCACCTGGCCGGTGGCCAATACCACCAGGTCGGCGGCGATCGTGTTCTCTTCGTCGAGGATCAGATCCTTGAAGGTCACGTTGCAGCTTTCGCCGCCGCTGACCTTGCTGGCCTTGCCCTTGGTGAAGATCACGCCGCGTTCCTGCGCGCTGCGGTAGAAGTCCTCGCCCATACCCGGCACGCGCAGATCCTGGTACATGATCACGGTGTCGATGTCGGGATTCTGGTCCTTGAAGTAGGTCGCCTGCTTGATGCTGGTGCCGCAGCAGTGGCCGGAGCAATAGGACAGATGCTTGCCGGTATCGTCCCTCTGGCCCGCGCATTGCACGAACACGACGGACTTCACTTCCTTGCCGTCGGCGCGCTTGATCGCGCCGCCGTTGGCCTGTTTCGCGAGTGCCTCCAGGCCAGCCTGATCGACCACGTTGGCCTGGCCGCCGCCGAGTTCCGGCAGCTTGGCGACGTCGTAGGTAGTGAAGCCGGTGGCCTGCACGATGGCGCCGACGGTTTCCGTGGAAACGGCTCCGGATTCCTGGGCGATCCGGATCACGAAGCGGCCGGGAGCGCCGGAAGTGTCGGCGATGGTCGAATTCAGATGCACCGTGAGCAGCGGGTTGGCGCCTATCTTCGCGGCCATCTCCGCCACGCCCGTATCCTGGGCAGCGGCATACGGCATCTTGAAGGGCTGGCGCTTCCAGAGCTGTGCCGTCATGCCGCCCAGCGCACCGGTCTTCTCGACGATTACCGCTTCGTAGCCCGCCTCGGCGATTTCCAGCGCAGCGGTCATGCCCGACATGCCGCCACCGACGACGAGGATGCGCTTGCTCGAGATCTCTTTCGGGTTGCCGGCGGGCGGCGTCATTTTCTTGAGTTCGGCGCAGCCCATGCGGATGTAGTCGCCGGCCATTTCCTGGCGAACTTCGTCGTGCTCCTTGCCGGCGGCGACCACCCACAGCACGCCTTCGCGCAGGTTGGCGCGCGACATGGCGACGCCGTCGAACTGGAAGGCCTCGGTCTTGGCGCGACGCGAACAGGCCCCGATGCAGACGTGGGTGACCGCCTCGTTGGCAATGTCGTCCTTGATCATCTGCACGCCCTCGGCGTTGCAGAGGAAGGGATGGCTCTTGACCACGGCCATCTTGCCTTCCTTCTTGGCGATGGCTTCGAGCTGCGGCACTTTCATGGCATCGCCGATGCCGCAGCCGGAGCAGATGTATGCGGCGTATTTGTTGTCAGCCATGTGCTGCCTCCGTCGGGCCGCCCCAAGGGGGCAGCAAGTCAACGAACTGGAGCGGGCGCAGCCCGCGAACCGTGATTGCCCCCTTCCGTGGGAAGGGGGTCAGGGGGAAGGCTGTCATTGCGCGGCCTCCGTTGAAGCGGTTTTACGAATGACCTGGATCGCATGCAGCGATGCCGCCGTCGCGCTTTGCACCGAGCGGTTGACGTCGAGCGGGCTGGCCGCGGAGCCGGCGCCGAACATGCCGCCGTCCTTGCTGCCCTCGATGAAGTTCGATGAGTCGAGAATGATGTCATCGGGCAGCTTGACGCCGGTGATCTCGGGTTCCATGCCCACGGCCAGCACCACCAGATCATGCTCGGTGGCGTAGCGGTGGTAGCCCTCGGTATCCACGCCGTGCAGGATCGGATTCCCGTTTTCCTGGTTCTCGACGATCTTCGCCACCTTGCTCTTGACGAAGCTCACCGTCGCGTCCCTCTGCACCATCTGGTAGAAGTCCTCGAAACGGTCGATGGCGCGGATGTCGATGTAGTAGATCGTCGACTTGCCGCCCTCGCCGTAGGCTTCGCGCACATACTGCGTCTGCTTCAGGGAGGCCATGCAGCAGATGCGCGAGCAGTGGCGCAGGTGGTTCTCATCACGCGATCCGGCGCACTGGATGAAGGCGATGTTCTTCGCTTCCTTGCCGTCGCCGGGTCGCAGAATCTTGCCGCCGGTGGGGCCTTGCGGATCGGCCAGGCGCTCGAACTCGAGGCTGGTGATCACATTGGGGAAACGGTCGTAGCCGTAAGGCTGGATCTTGGCAGCATCGTAAGGGCGCCAGCCGGTGGCCCAGATAACGGCGCCGACCTGGAGCGTGACCGATTCTTCCTTCATGTCGAGGTCGACGGCGCCAACCGGGCAGGCCGCCTTGGCTTTCTCGCCTTCAGCCGTGCCGACGATGGAAGGGTCGATCACGAAGCGCTGCGGATGGGCCATGTTGTGCGGCAGGTAGGCCGCTTTCATCTTGTCCAGGCCGTAGTTCCAAGGGTTGGACACCTCGGCGCTGACTGCCTCGCCACACTTGCCGCAGGCGGTGCAGTTTTCATTGACATAGCGCGGCGACACCTTCAGCGTCACCTCGTAGTTGCCGCGGCTGCCGGAAACGCCGGTGACCTCGGTCATGGTCATCAGGCGCACGTTGCGGTTCTGCTTGAGGCGCCTGAGATTGATTTCCAGCCCGCAGGTCGGGTGGCACATCTTGGGAAAGTAGCGGTAGAGCCGCGCGGTGCGGCCACCGAGAGCGGGGGTCTTTTCGACCAGGATGACCTGCTTGCCGCATTCCGCGGCTTCAAGCGCCGCCGTCATGCCGCTGATGCCGCCGCCGACCACCAAGATCGTCTGGTTGGTTGCTATTGAAGCCGTCACATCGAGCTCCCGAAAACGTGGTACGTAGTGTTTCAGAGTAGGCGAATGCCCGCGTAAGCGGGGCTTATGCCGGAACTAAAAGGTGTTCTTGTGCGCTGCAATTTTATTGGCTGCCGGCGTTTGCTTCTGTCCAATCTTCCAATGTTGCAATAGAAAAGCTGAATGCGCCATTGCGGCGTTGTAACGCGGCCTACGCGAAGGCGGTTGCGGTCGCCAGGGTGCGAATCTCGAAGTGGAGTGTTTCCAGGTCGCCAAGTATCCAGGTGGCGGCGGGTGCTCCCAGGCCGGCGACGGTGCCGGGATTGACCAGCCAGGTCAGGCCGCCCTTGACGTTGGGCTGTTGCCTGATTTCCGTTTCGTGACTGTGGCCGCAACAGACCAGGTCGTAGTCGCCGGTGCAGGCCATGCCATGGCCTATGTGCGGATAGTGGGTGAGGAAGATGCGCCGGCCGCCCAACTCGAGGGCAGCATCCTGACCGTGGTAGTGCAGTTGGTCATCCGAGTGGCAGGCGATGCGCGCAATTGATACCGGATCGCCGAGATTGTTGCCGTGGACGGCGTGTATCGGCAGGCCGAGCTTGAGCGATGCCTTGAGCGTATTGCCGCCGATGATGTCGCCGCAGTGGATTACAAGCTCGGCACCTTCGGACTTTGCCGTGGCGACCGCCGCCGCCATAAGGGGGCCGCGGTCATGACTGTCGGAAAGGATGCAGATCTTCATGGCACCTGACCCGGCGTGAAGCCGAACAGCCGGTCGAGACCAAGCTCGCGGATCAGCGTATCGGCGGCTTCCTGACCATGCTCGCGCGCCACCTCGGCGATGATCAGGCGCGCGCCATTGCGGTTGTACCCGCCGCCGAAGCTGACCTGCGTGCTCAGCAGCTGGCGTGCCTTTTCGAGGGTCATATGATGACCGGACCGTGGTAGTCCTCGTCCTGCGTCGGCGCCTTGTTGCCGATGGTGTCGGACAAAGCGGCCGAGCGCGTGCCGTGATGGTCGGCCTGGACCTGCAACAGTATGGTTACGCAATCGCCGAGATCGTCGTAGAGGTCGCGGCCGGTGCCGAATATCTCGTTCGCCGAATAGAAGAACTGGCAGCGGAAGCGCCGATCACCCACCTTGGCGACAATGAATTCCGCACCCAGTTCGTTCCAGTAGAGCGCGGGGCAGGGAGTCGGTTCCTTGTCCTCCGGGTCGAGCAGCAGTTCGACTTCGACTGCCTGGAGTGGAACCAGGCGGCTGTAGCGTTCGAGCAGGATCTGGCTGACCAGTTGAAATTCACTATCGGTAAAGTCGGGAATGCTCATGGGTCTTCGCTTTCACGCGGGGCTGTTCATGCATGGGTCGGCCACTGTACAGCGCTCGGTCGACCTCGGGCAATCACTGTTGCTTATCCAAAAATAGAAATTATCCCCTTGTGCGGGGTCAGTGCTTAAAGTCAGAATATTGAGACTTTCTAATATATCGTTTACGCCCCCTCGCGACCCCACTTAATGCAAGCCGCCAACACATCTTCTCCTCCGGTTCAGGAAGTCAAGAACACCACCTGCTACATGTGCGCCTGCCGCTGCGGCATCCGGGTGCACCTGCGCGACGGCGTGGTGCGCTACATCGACGGCAATCCTGACCACCCGCTCAACAAGGGTGTGATCTGCGCCAAGGGCTCGTCGGGCATCATGAAGCAGTACTCTCCGGCGCGCCTCTTGAAGCCCCTGAAGCGCAAGGCCGGGGCCGAGCGCGGTGCCGGCGACTTCGAGGAGATCAGTTGGGAAGAGGCCTTCGCCACGCTGGCCGAGCGCCTCGGAAAGATCCGCGCGACCGATCCGAAAAAGTTCGCCCTGTTCACCGGCCGCGACCAGATGCAGGCGCTGACCGGCATGTTCGCGCGCCAGTTCGGCACGCCCAACTATGCGGCGCATGGCGGCTTTTGTTCGGTCAACATGGCGGCCGGCATGATTTACACCATCGGCGGTTCGTTCTGGGAATTCGGCGGACCCGACCTCGATCGCGCCAAGCTGTTTGTCATGATCGGGACGGCCGAAGACCATCATTCGAATCCGCTGAAGATTGCGCTGTCGAAGTTCAAGCGCGACGGCGGGCGCTTCATTTCGATCAACCCGGTGCGCACCGGCTATTCGGCAATTGCCGATGAGTGGGTGGCGATCAGGCCCGGCACCGATGGCGCACTGCTGCTGGCGATCATTCACGAGATCATCGCCACCGGGCTGTATGACCGCGATTTCCTGGTCAAGTACAGCAACGCCGGGCAGCTGGTCAATGTCAATGAGACCAACGACGAATTCGGCTTTTTCGTGCGCACCGAAGTGCCGACCGAGGAAGCCTGCTACGAGCCGCAGGACAAGCTCTGGTGGGACCGCAACACCGACCGCGCGGTAGTGACGCACAAGCCCGGCGCCGATCCCTACCTGCTGGGCGAATTCAAATTGTCTGACGGCACGCCGGTGAAGCCGGCCTTCCAGCTGCTGCAGGAGCGGGTCAAGGACTACACGCCGGAATGGGCGAGCCAGATCACCGGCATTCCTGCCGAGGTGATTCGTCAACTGGCGCACGAGATGGGTGTCACCGCGCGCGACCAGAAGATCGAACTGCCGATCGCCTGGACCGATTCCTGGGGCAATGAGCACGACACGGTGACCGGCAATCCGGTGGCCTTCCACGCGATGCGTGGCCTCGCGGCGCACAGCAACGGCTTTCAGACCATTCGCGCGCTGGCGATCCTGATGTCGCTCCTCGGCACTATCGATCGTCCAGGCGGCTTCCGCCACAAGGCGCCTTTCCCGCGTCCGATTCCGCCCTGCGCCCGCACCCCCAACGATCCGCGGGCAGTGCAGCCCAACCGCCCGCTCGATGGCATGCCGCTGGGTTGGCCTTCCGATCCGGACGACCTGTTCGTCAATGACGACGGCAGCCCGGTGCGCATCGACAAGGCCTTCTCCTGGGAGTATCCGTTGTCGGTGCACGGCCTGATGCACAACGCGATAACCAATGCCTGGCGCGGCGATCCCTATCGCATCGACACGCTGCTGATCTTCATGGCCAACATGTCATGGAACTCGACCATGAACACGGCCGAAGTGCGACAGATGTTGAATGACAAGGATACAGAGGGGCCGAACGCCGGCGAATTCAAGATTCCCTTCCTCGTCGTCTGCGACGCCTTCCATTCCGAAATGACGGCTTACGCCGACCTGATCCTGCCGGATACGACTTATCTCGAACGGCATGACGTGATGTCCATGCTCGACCGGCCGATTTCCGAATTCGACGGGCCGGTCGATTCGGTGCGCATTCCGGTCGTGCCGGTGAGCGGCGACTGCAAGCCGTTCCAGGAGGTGCTGATCGAACTCGGCACGCGACTGAAGCTGCCCGCGTTTGTGACGAAGGAAGGCGGGCGCAAGTTCCGCGACTATCCCGATTTCATCGTGAACTACGAGACCGAACCGGGGTCCGGCATCGGCTTTCTGGCTGGCTGGCGCGGCAAGGGCGGCGAGAAGTTCCTGCGCGGCGAGCCGAACCCGAACCAGTGGGAGATGTACGCCAAGAACAATTGCGTGTTCCACTATGAGTTACCCAAGTCCTACCAGTACATGCGCAACTGGAACAAGGGCTATCTCGAATGGTCGCAGCGCAACCGCATAACGCGCTATGCCGAGCCGATCCTGATCCACCTGTACTCGGAAGTGCTGCAACGTTTCCGCAGTGCCGCCCAGGGCAAGGGTCTGACGCGCAAGCCGCCGGAGCACCTGAAGAAGCGCATCGACACGTATTTCGATCCGCTGCCCTTCTACTACGATTCGCTCGAATCGCAGGTCACCGACAAACACAAGTACCCGCTGGCGGCCGTGACGCAACGGCCGATGGCAATGTACCACTCTTGGGATTCGCAGAACGCCTGGCTGCGCCAGATCCACACCCACAACTATCTCTACGTCAACGCCCTCACCGCACGCCAGCAGGGCATCGCCGACGGCGACTGGATCTGGGTCGAGTCGCAATGGGGCAGGGTGCGCTGCATGGCACGTCACTCGGAGGCGGTGGAACCGGGTACGGTATGGACCTGGAACGCCATCGGCAAGGCAGCAGGAGCGTGGAACCTGACGCCCGACGCCAATGAATCGCAGAAGGGCTTCCTGCTCAATCACCTGATTTCGGAGGAGCTGCCCAGTGCCGGCTCCAAGCGCATTTCCAACTCCGACCCGATCACCGGGCAGGCAGCCTGGTACGACGTCAGGGTGAGGATCAGCAAGGCCGAGGCCGGCGAGCCGGAGCAGACGTCGCCCCAGTTCGAGCCCATGAAGCCCTATCCCGGAATGAAGACGCGCAGCAGCATTCTGGCCTTCCTCGGAGTCAAGCCGAAATGACGCAGCTCGCCAGTCAGGAACGCTCGCTATGACCCAGCTCGCTCTGGTCATCGACCTCAACGTCTGCGTCGGCTGCCAGGCCTGCGTGACCTCCTGCAAGGAGTGGAACACCGCGGGCAGCGCCGGGCCGATGGTCGATCAGAATCCCTATGGCGCGGATCCGACCGGCACCTTCTTCAATCGGGTGCAAACCTTCGAGGTGGGCGAATTCCCAAGCACGGAAACGGTGCATTTCCCGAAATCCTGCCTGCATTGCGAAGATCCTCCCTGCGTGCCGGTGTGCCCGACGGGCGCGTCCTACAAGCGCAAGGAGGACGGCATCGTTCTCGTCGATTACGACAAATGCATTGGCTGCAAGTATTGCTCCTGGGCCTGCCCTTACGGTGCGCGCGAACTCGACGAGCAGCAGAAAGTGATGAAGAAATGTACCCTCTGCGTCGATCGAATCTACGATACCTCGATGGCCGAGGCTGACCGCAAACCCTCCTGCGTCAAGGCCTGCCCGACTTCGGCGCGGCTGTTCGGTGACATACACGACCCCGACTCCGCGGTGTCGATCGCAATCCGTGAAAGCGGCGGCTATCCGCTGATGCCGGAGTGGGGCACGCATCCCGCCAATCACTATCTGCCGCGGCGCAAGACCCGCATCAAGATTCACGAGGACGAACTCGAGCGCGCCGACAATCCGCTCAAGGTCGATCGCCAGTTGCCCAAGCCGGCCATGAGCGAGCCGACCCTCGACGACGTCACCACCTGGTAAGCGGACACTACATGCATCCAGCCTTTTCCGTCATCTTTCTGACTACCTTGATCGGTGCTGCGCAGGGGCTGTTCCTTGCGCTGTTCACCGCGCAGTCCTACGCCGCTTTCAAACTGCTGCCGCAGCCCGATGCCCATGCCTTTTACGGTCAAGGCAGCTTCCTCGCGCTGGTGCTTCTGGTAGCCGGCCTGGTCGCTTCGTTCTTTCATCTGGGCCGCCCCGAGCGCGCATGGCGTTCCGCCACCATGTGGCGCACGTCATGGCTATCGCGCGAGGTGATCGTGTTGCCGGCCTTCATGGGGATTGTCTTTCTCTACGGACTGGCTCACTGGCTTGACTGGCATCCGGTGCTGATGACCCTGCCCAGCGGAATGCCGGTGGATCCGACTGCGATGCTGGGTGTGGCGGGCACGCTGCTCGCCTTCGCCTTGTTCGTCTGCACGGCAATGATCTACGCCTGCCTGAAGTTTCTCCGTGAATGGCATTCACCTCTCACGGTTGCCAATTACATCCTGCTCGGCGGCGCTTCCGGTTTCACGCTTGCCGCGGCCTTCGCTTCCATGACTGCGCCGGAGCTGGTCAGTTTCCTTGCCGGCTGGGCCGCGATCATCACCCTGCTCGGGCTGGTCAGCCGTAGTGCCTCGCTCTATCGCAATGCGCGGCTGAAGCCGAAGTCAACCTTGCAGACCGCGATCGGCATCAAGCATCCAATGATCGTGCAAAAGACCCAGGGATTCATGGGCGGCAGCTTCAACACGCGTGAGTTCTTTCACGGGCAGCCGGTCGCCGTGCTGCGGGGGGTGAAGTGGTTCTTCATCGTCGCCGTTTTTCCGGTGCCGCTGCTGTTGCTGCTGTCCGCCGTGCAAGACAGTACGGCCATGCTGGTGGTGGCCTTCATTGTGCAGTACGCTGGGTTATTAGCCGAACGCTGGTTCTTTTTTGCCCAGGCCAACCATCCGCAGAACTTGTATTACCAGGCCATTGCCTAAGCCCTGTTGTTGTGCAGGGGCTTTAGATTTATCATGAATTACTAAAGTACGAAACCGCATCACCATAACCAAGTCACGAGAGAGGAAGAAAACATGAACTTTGACAAGGAACTCGACGCCCGCGGCCTTAACTGCCCGCTCCCCATTCTGCGCGCCAAGAAGTCGCTGGCCGAGCTTCAGCCGGGCCAGGTCCTGCGCGTCATTTCCACCGATCCCGGTTCGGTGAAGGACTTCGCCGCGTTCGCCAAGCAGACCGGCAACGAACTTCTTGCCAGCGCGGAAAAGGACAAGGAATTCGAATTCTTCATGAAGCGCAAATAGGCTACGGCGCTTCTGCCGCGGCAAGGGATACGGTCCCCGCCTTGTGCAAGGAGTCGATCGCCGGGAATTTCGCTTCGTGCGCCGGCGGCATGAAACGGCCTGCCTTCGGGCGGGCCGTGCTCATTGTGCCGCATCCCGATGCGAGTTGCCGCACCTCCAGTAGCGACTTCTATCATCGTTGGCTATAGGGGTATAGAAATATTCGTCTGGTTGTTGCACTGCGATTTGTTTAATCATCAAAAATATTGGTCATTTTGACCCGGAGAAGAGATATGGGCGCCACACCCGAAATAGCCAACGTCGAAGAGCTCGTCAATCGTCGCCTGGAAGAATTGCTGCCGCAGAAGCTCGAGGAGGCATTGCGCCAACGCGAGGAATCGAAAACCCCGTCGATGGCCATCATCGCCACCAAGGGAACGCTGGATTGGGCCTATCCGCCTTTCATCCTCGGCTCCACGGCTGCCGCACTGGGCTGGGATGTGTCGATCTTCTTTACCTTCTATGGCCTGAACCTGTTGAAGAAGGATGTCTCGGATCTGAAGGTGAGTCCGCTGGGCAACCCCGGCATGCCGATGAAAATGCCTTTCGGGCCGGACTGGTTCAAGGGCATCAACTGGAACATTCCCAACATCATCCAGGCGGGCGTGCCGGGCTTCGAGACCGTCGCCACCATGCTGATGCAGCAGACCATCAAGAACAACGGCGTTGCCACGATCGAGGAACTGCGCGGGCTGGCGCAGGAGGCCGACGTCAAGTTCATTGCCTGCCAGATGACGGTCGAACTGTTCGGTTTCAGCCACGACGATTTCCTTTCCGGCGTCGACTACGCCGGCGCGGCGACCTTCCTGCCGGTGGCCCAAAAGGCGGATGTCAGTCTGTTCATGTAGCAATAAGGCAACAACGGTCGAGACGAATGAGCGGTTCGTCTGGACTTCTGAAGTAACCTTAGTTTATACGTATAACCTGTTGAAATTAATCAAACGCCCTCGGGGAGAGATCAGAATGAAATTGAAGAAAATTGCAGCATTGCTGGCTATTACCGCCGCATCCGGTTCCGCGTTTGCGACCGACGGCTATTTCCCGCATGGCTATGGCATGAAGGCCAAGGGTATGGGCGGCGCGTCCACTGCCATGGCCTCGGATTCCATGGGTGGCGCCAACAACCCCGCCAGCATGGTTTGGGCAGGCGACCGGCTGGATGTCGGCGTCGATCTGTTTTCCCCGAAGCGGAGCATCGAACGCACAGGGAGCACTTCCGGAATGAATGGCTCCGCAAACAGCGGCAGCAATCTTCATTACGTCCCCGAATTCGGCTACAACAAAATGCTTGGTTGGGATATGTCGGCTGGCGTCACCGTGTATGGCAACGGCGGTATGAATACGGACTTCCCGGGTGGACAAATCGCCGCTGCGAATCCGGTTTGCGGCGGTTTCCTGCCCGCCGGCGCCCCCAACGGATTCAACCTGCTGTGCGGCAACGGAACCTTGGGCATCGACATGATGCAACTGGTCGTTGCACCGACCTTCGCGATGAAGATCAACAAACAGCATTCGTTCGGCGTTTCGCTGTTGCTGGCTCACCAGCAATTCAAGGCGAGCGGCATCCAGTCGTTTGCCGGGTTCTCATCGAATCCGGCAAACCTGAGCAACCTCGGCCGGGACAAGTCGAACGGCGTTGGCCTCCGCGTGGGTTGGATGGGCCAGCTTACCGACCAGGTCTCGATGGGCGCCGCCTATTCCCCGAAACTGAAGATGGGCAAGCTGGATATGTACAAGGGCCTGTTTGCCGAGGAGGGTGGCTTCGACATTCCGGAAAACTGGAGCATCGGCATTGCCTTCAAGCCGAATGCACAGTGGAAAGTGGCGGCTGACTACCAGCAGATCAACTACGGTGCCGTGAATTCAGTCGGCAATCCGAGCACCAACGGCGGGGCGACGATTGCCAATACGCTGGGCGGTTCCTCGGGCCGGGGTTTTGGCTGGTCGAACATCGATGTGATCAAGCTTGGGGTCGAGTACCAGTACAACAGCGCGCTCACCCTGCGTGCCGGCTACAATCAGGCCAAGAATCCGATCTCCTCGCGTGACGTCACGTTCAACATGCTTGCCCCCGGCGTCATCAAGGATCACTACACGCTGGGCTTTACGTACAACGTGACCAAGGATTCTGAACTGACCATGGCCTATATGCATGCCGCGAAGAACTCGGTGTCCGGCTCCAGTCTCTTCAACACCTGGACCGGCAACACGTCGGGCACGGAGAAGATCGAGATGTCCCAGGATTCTCTCGGCATCGCCTACGGCCTGAAGTTCTGATCGGCTGATACAGCGATAACCTAGCGGCTTCAAGACAGGGGCTGAAAGCGGCCACGCTTTCAGCCCTTTTTGTCTCCAAAATTCCTAATACACCGTTTCCAAGGGGGAGAGATATGTCCAAAATCTGGAAGAATTTGAGTTTGCTGTTCTTTGCATTCAGCGCCGCTGTGGCTTTTGCCCAGGATGCCGTGCTGAAGCCTTTCGTGCTGGCTTCGAAGGGAGCCGGCGATGTCGTGCAGAAAGTCGAGGCTACCAAGGCCGCGCTGGCCAAGGCGGGTTTCACCGTGGCGGGCAGCTATTCGCCCTATGCGAACACGACCATCATTGGCGTCACCAACGACGAACTGCGCAGCACCGCCGCCAAGTCGGAGCGTGGCGGCTATGGCGCAGCGATGCGCGTGGCCGTGGTCAAGGTCAAGGATGAGGTGCAGGTCTCCTACACCAACCCGCCCTATTGGGCCAATGTCTACCGCATGGGCGGAGAGTTGAAGGACACCGCCGCCAAACTCCAGGCCGCGCTGGGCAAGGTCGAGGAGTTCGGCGCCAAGGGTCTGACGGCGGAGCAACTGCGCAAGTACCACTACGCCTTCGGCATGGAGTACTTCAATGA
This sequence comes from Sulfuritalea sp., assembly GCA_036745235.1. Lineage (GTDB taxonomy): Bacteria > Pseudomonadota > Gammaproteobacteria > Burkholderiales > Rhodocyclaceae > Sulfuritalea. The sequence goes on along the minus strand of DAIOGL010000024.1, from coordinate 3,052 downwards.
AGACAATGAGTTCGCCAAGTACGGCAGCCACGAGGAGGCAGTCAAGGCGGTGGAGGCCGGCCTGGCGGCAGGAAAGCACGGCGTGACCAAGGTCTATCGCGTCGATGTCGCCGGCAAGAAGGAAGTGCTGTTCGGCGTCGCGATGAAGGGTGCGGGCGACAGCAAGATGATGGACGACACCTATCTTATGAGCGAGATCGACTTCAAGGACGTGAAGTCGGCCGCCCATCTGCCCTATGACATCCTCGTCTCGGACAACAAGGTCTACGGCCAGTACGCCCGTTTCCGCATCGCGGTCAGCTTCCCTGATCTGTCGATGATGGGCGCCAACAGCTTCATGAACATCATGAAGTCGCCCGAGGCCATTCGCGAGGCGCTGGCACTTACGGTAGGTGGCAAGAAGGACGCTCGCTGATCGAACGCGGTCCTGCATGAAAAAAGCCCGGCCATGAGCCGGGCTTTTTGTTGGCGTTCAGCCTAGCCGCTTGATTTGCGCCTTGAGTTTCTCGCAAACGGCGGCGAAGCCTTCCAGACGTTCTCGCTCCTGGGCCACGACCGCTGCCGGGGCGCGGGAGACGAAGCTTTCGGTGCCAAGCTTTTTCTCCGCCTTGGCCATTTCGCCTTCGATCCGGGCGAGTTCCTTGCCGAGGCGCTCCTTCTCCACGGCGACGTCAATCTCGATTTTCAGCATCAGCCGGAATTCTCCGACGATCTGCACGGGTGCATCGGAATCCGGCAGTGCGTCTGCCGTCGCGACTTCGGAAAGCTTGGCCAGCGCGGCGAGGTAGGGCGCATAGGCGTCCAGAACCGCCGTGTCGCCAGCGCCGACCAATGGCACGCGCTGGGCCGGCGAGATGTTCATTTCACCGCGCAGGCTGCGACAGGCATTGACCATTTCCTTGAGCCGCGCCACCCAGGCTTCCGCAGCGGCGTCGCAGCGCGAGAGGTCGGCTCTCGGGTAGGCCTGCAGCATCAGCGATCTCTCTGCATCGGTCTCGGCGGCCCTGCCGGCCAAAGGCGCGACCGTCTGCCAGAGTTCCTCGGTGATGAACGGAATCAGCGGATGCGCGAGGCGCAGCACGGTTTCCAGAACGCGCACCAATGTGCGCCGCGTCGCCCTCTGCTGCGCTTCGGTCCCCGTTTGCACCTGCACTTTGGCCAGTTCCAGATACCAGTCGCAATACTCGTCCCAGACGAATTCGTAGATGGCGCGGGACAGCAGGTCGAAGCGGTAGTCGGCGAAGTGCTGCGCGACTTCCTGCTCGACCTTCTGCAGCCGGCTGACGATCCAGCGGTCCGCCGGCAAAAAATCCAGGTAGCTGCCGGTGCAGGCATCCGACCCGTGGGGGGCGAGGCCGCAATCCTGTCCTTCGCAGTTCATCAGCACGAAGCGCGAGGCGTTCCACAGCTTGTTGCAGAAGTTGCGATAGCCCTCGCAGCGCTGCATGTCGAACTTGATATCGCGTCCCGGCGAGGCCAGCGACAGGAAAGTGAAGCGTAGCGCGTCGGTGCCGAAGCCGGGAATGCCATTCGGGTACTCCTTCCGTGTGCGCTTCTCGATCTTGGCCGCATCCCTCGGGTTCATCAGGCCCGTGGTGCGCTTCTGCACCAACTCGTCCAGCGTGATGCCGTCGATCAGGTCTATCGGGTCGAGTACGTTGCCCTTGGACTTCGACATCTTCTGGCCTTCCGCGTCGCGGATCAGGCCATGGACGTAGACGTCCCTGAAGGGAATCTTGCCGGTGATGTGCTTGGTCATCATCACCATGCGCGCCACCCAGAAGAAGATGATGTCGAAGCCGGTGACGAGCACGGTCGAGGGCAGATAGAGATCGAGTGCGGTATTCGACTTGGCCGGCCAGTCAGGGGTCCAGTCGAGCGTCGAGAAGGGCCACAGAGCGGACGAGTACCAGGTGTCGAGCACGTCGGGGTCGCGTTCGAGACCGCCGGTGTAGCCGTCGAGCCTTGCCTGTGCGTGGGCCTCGGCCTCGTCGTGGGCGACATAGAAGCGGCCGTCGTCCGAATACCAGGCCGGGATCTGGTGGCCCCACCAGAGCTGGCGCGAAATGCACCAGTCCTGGATGTTGTTGAGCCACTGGTTGTAGGTGTTGACCCAGTTCTCCGGGACGAAACGAATCTCGCCCGAGGCGACGCATGCCAGCGCCTTGCCGGCGATGCTCGTGCCATCGGCGCCGGGCTTGGTCATGGCGACGAACCACTGGTCGGTCAGCATCGGTTCGATGATGACGCCGGTGCGGTCGCCTCGCGGCACAACCAGCTTGTGCGGCTTGACGCTGTCAAGCAGATCGGCCGCCTCCAGGTCCGCAACGACGGCCTTGCGCGCCTCGAAGCGGTCCATGCCGCGGTACTTCTCGGGGCCGTGCTCGTTGATCCGTGCATCCAGCGTCAGGATCGAGATCGGCGCCAGGCCGTGGCGATGGCCGACCTGCCAGTCGTTGAAGTCGTGGGCCGGCGTCACCTTGACGCAGCCGGTGCCGAATTCCCTATCTACGTAGCTGTCGGCGATGATCGGAATTTCGCGATCGCACAGCGGCAGCACGACATTTTTGCCGACCAGGTGAGCGTAGCGCTCGTCTTCGGGATGCACCATCACGGCGACGTCGCCGAGCATGGTTTCCGGACGTGTCGTCGCTACCGTCAGGCTCCCGCTGCCATCGGCCAGCGGGTAGCGGATGTGCCACAGCGAGCCGTCTTCTTCTTCGTTCACCACCTCGAGGTCGGATACGGCGGTGAGCAGCTTCGGGTCCCAGTTCACCAGGCGCTTGCCGCGATAGATCAGGCCCTCCTTGTGCAGGCGGACGAAAGTCTCGGTGACGATCTTCGACAACCCGGCATCCATCGTGAAGCGCTCGCGCGACCAGTCGGGCGAGGTTCCGAGGCGGCGCATCTGCTTGGTGATGGTGTTGCCGGAGTACTCCTTCCACTCCCAGACCTTTTCCAGGAACTTCTCGCGGCCCAGGTCGTGGCGCGAAATGCCCTGGCCGTCGAGCTGGCGCTCCACCACGATCTGCGTGGCGATGCCGGCGTGGTC
>DAIOGL010000023.1:0-15689 GCA_036745235.1 Sulfuritalea sp. | reverse complement strand
AGATCATCCAGAAGGCGGGCATTCCATTCACCCTCGGCGCGCCGCACAAGGCCTTCAACCGCAAGATCGGCCCGCTGTCGGCCGCGAAGATCTCCCCGACGGGCAAGGTGCTCTCCGAAGCCGAATGGACGCACCACCATCTGCAGTGGCTGCCCTCGATCGAGGATCGCGCCTTCGTCGCCTCGCTGATGGGCCGCGTCGCGGAACCCGGCAAGTACGCCAACTGGATCGCCCCGCCCGCGCGCGGCATCAACAATCAGCCGGTGGACTTCGCCTACGTCCGCTTCAACTAAGCGGCAGCAAGCCATCCGGGCCTTCCGGCCGCAGTCCGCTGCGGCCGGAAGGCTGGTATCTTTCGTCAACGGAAAGCGACGAACCGACCGAAGGAAACAACCATGAGCACGGCCCCGACAATGCAGGCGACCATCGTGCGTCAACACCTGATCGACCCCGAGATCTGCATTCGCTGCAACACCTGCGAAGAAACCTGCCCGGTGGACGCGATCAGCCACGACTCGCGCAACTACGTGGTCGACGTCGAGAAATGCAAGTTCTGCTACAACTGCATTTCCCCCTGCCCCACCGGCGCGATCGACAACTGGCGCCATGTCCGGGCGGAAGATGCCTATCCCCTGGCCGAGCAGCTGCTGTGGGACACGCTGCCGCAGCAGCTGGCCATGGAAGACAGCGCGCCGGCCGCGGCCGGTTCAGCGGTCGTGCTGCCCGATGACGTGGAGCGCATTGCCGCGGCATCCACGGCCGGCCAGGGCGGCGTCGCCCCTCCCCCGTGGTCGGCCGCGCATCCCTACGTCAATCTCTATTCGATCCAGAAGCCCGCGGTGGCAAGCATCAGCGGCAACTTCCGCCTCACGGCCGAGGACGCGTCGAGCGATATCCGCCACATCGTGCTCGACTTCGGCAATGCCTCGTTTCCGGTGCTCGAAGGCCAGACCATCGGCATCCTGGCGCCCGGGCTCGATGCCAACGGCAAGCCTCATCACGTGCGCCTGTATTCGGTGGCCAGCCCGCGCGACGGCGAGCGTCCGCGCTACAACAACCTGTCGCTCACGGTGAAACGGGTGACCACGGATCACGAGGGCGCGCCGGTGCGCGGCGTGGCGTCGAACTTCCTCTGCGACCTGAAGAAGGGCGACAAGGTCCACGTCGTCGGCCCCTACGGCACCAGCTTCCTGATGCCGAATCATCCGGGCAGCAATCTGCTGATGATCTGCACCGGCACCGGCTCCGCGCCGATGCGCGCGATGACGGAACGCAGGCGCCGCAAATACGTGCCTGCAGAGGATGGCAAGCTGATGCTGTTCTTCGGCGCCCGCACTCCGGGCGAACTGCCCTATTTCGGTCCGCTGACCCGGCTGCCGAAGGAATTCATCGACATCAACCTGGCGTTTTCGCGAGTTCCCGATCAACCCAAGCATTACGTGCAGGACCTCATCCGGGCGCGGGGCGACGATGTCGCGCGCCTGCTGCGCGACGAGAATACCTACTTGTACCTGTGCGGCCTGAAAGGCATGGAGACGGGCGTTGACGAAGCCTTCAACGACATCTGCGGCCGCCACGGACTGGACTGGAAGTCACTGCGGACGGAACTCCTGCAACAGGGCCGCTACCACGTGGAAACGTATTGATACAAATCCCTTCCGCAGCCCGTCAACAGATTGGCGTCACGCGCGTTGTTGGTAGTACGGCACCATGGCCGATATGTTGGAGATACACGCAATGAAAACCACAACTTCAATCTTGTTCGCCGGATCCTTGCTTCTTGCCTTGGGCGCTATGGCCCCGGCGCAGGCAGCGGTCGACGAAGAAGCGGCCCAGTCACTGGCAAAGAGAAACGATTGCTTCAAGTGCCATGCCATCGACAAGACCAAGAAGGGACCGTCCTACAAGAAGATTGCAGCCAAGTACAAGGGCAAGGCCGACGGTGAAGAGAAGGCGATCAAGAACTTCACCAGCGGAAACAAGGTCAAGCTCGAGGACGGTACCGAAGAAGACCACAAGATCATCGACACCAAGGATCCGAAAGAACTGAAGAATCTGGCTCAATGGATTCTTTCGCGCTGAACTTTCCTGAGGCAGGGCGCGCTGCCTGGATCCGTCAAAGGCTGCTAGCCATACAAGGCTTCGATCTCGATCTCGTAAGCCTTGTAGATGCTTGAGCGACGCACCTTCATGGTCGCCGTCACCTCGCCATCATCGTGATCGAGTTCCTTCGTCAGCAGGTGGAACTTGCGGATGTGTGAAACCTGGGCCAGCTGGGCATTGCCCTTTTCTATCTCCGCGGAAATCAGTTCGCGCACCTTCGGATTGTCGACCAGCGAGCGAAAGTTGGTAAAGGCCAGGCGCTGCGCCTCGGCCCATTGGCTCACCATCTCGTAGTCGATCTGGATCAGGGCCGCGACATACTTGCGGCCCTCGGCGATCACGATGCACTCCTTGATGTAGGGGCTGGCTTTCATCGTGTTCTCGATTTCGGATGGCGTCAGGTTCTTGCCACCCGCGGTGATCATGATGTCCTTGAGACGGTCCACGATCCGCAACTGCCCGCCCTCTTCCTTGACCACGTCACCGGTGTGCAGCCAGCCGTCGACGATCGAAGCGGCGGTCGCCTCGTCGTTCTTGTAGTAGCCGGCGAATACCATGCCGCCGCGCACCTGCAGTTCGCCCTGTTCCGAGACGCGGTGCTCGACGCCCAGGATCGGTTCGCCGACGGTGCCGATCCTGACCCGGTCGGGGTGCTGGCCGGTGATCATGCCGGTGGACTCGGTAAGACCGTAGACTTCGACCAGCGGGACTCCCAGCGTGCGAAAAAAACGGATGATCGCAGGGGGAATCGACGCGGCTCCGGTCAGCGCGACCTTCACTTCGCGCAGGCCGATGAAGTTCTGCAGCGCGCGCAGGATCAGCCAGTAATAAAGCGCATAGGTCAAACGTTCGCCAAGTGTGCGCTGGCTTGCTGCCTTTTCGGCAAACGGCTCGCACGCGCTCAGGGCATGGGCGAACAGCCAGCGCCGCAAGGCGCCTGACTCCTGCATCTTGATGTTGATGGCGGCATGCAGTTTCTCCCAGATGCGGGGCACGCCGAGGAACATGCTGGGAGCGATTTCGCGCAGGTCTTCCTGCACGGTGCGGATCGATTCGCCGAAATTGACTTGCGAGCCGAGGTAGACGGGAACAAAAGTGGTCAGCATCTGCTCGGCGACGTGGCACAGCGGCAGATAGGAAAGATGCGTGGTCGACGCATCGAGACCGAGGCGTTCGGCGATGCCCGGCGTCACCGCACGGATGTTGGCGTAGCTGATCATGGCTCCCTTGGGCTTCCCGGTGGAGCCCGAGGTGTAGATCATCAGCGCGATGTCGTCGAGCCGCTGCGCAGCCAGCGTGTCGTCGACCAGACCGCGATGGATCGCCTCGTACTCGACGCCGAGCGCCTCGACGTCGGCAAAGAGGATCACCCTGTCCTTGTGCGCGTCCGCTGTGTTGCGCAGACCCTTCTTTTCGACCACGACGATTTTCTTCAGGCGCGGCAGTTCATCGAGCGCGGCCAGCACCTTGTCGGTCTGCTCCTGGTCTTCGCAGACGACGATATCGACATCGGCATGACCGAGAACGTAGGCCACCTCGGGCGTCGGACTGGTCGGATAGACGCCGACGGTGACCGCACCCACCAGCCCGGTGCCCATCTGCGCCAGCACCCACTCCAGCCGGTTTTCGGAAATCACGCCGAGATGAGCGCCCGGCGCCAGGCCCAGTGCACGCAAGCCAAGACCGAAGTGCCGCGCACGGCGGTAATAGGTTTCCCAGCTGATCGGATTCCAAATGCCGAAATCCTTCTGGCGCAACGCAATGCGGGCAGGCTGCAGACGCGCCTGTTCGCGCAGCATCTGCGGCAGGCTCAGTTCCGGCAGGGCGACATTCACGACAGCCACCGCTTGCGCCGCTTGTAATGCTTGATGTTGCGGAAGCTCCTGGCTTCGCCACCGCCCGTGCCCAGATAGAACTCGCGTACGTCGGGGTCGGCAGCGAGCTTCTCGGCGGGACCGTCGATTACCACCCTGCCGGTTTCCATGATGTAGCCGGAATGGGCCACCGCCAGCGCCACCGAGGCGTTCTGCTCGACCAGCAGCATGGAGACGCCCTGTTCCGCGTTGATGCGGGCGATGATGCTGAAGATGTTCTCCACCAGCAGCGGCGAGAGCCCCAGCGACGGTTCGTCGAGCAGCATCAGGACCGGCTGCGCGATCAGGGCACGGCCGATGGCCAGCATCTGCTGCTCGCCGCCGGAAAGATAACCGGCGAGACCGCGCCGGCGTTCGAACAGACGCGGAAAGTATTCATAGACCAGATCGAAGTCGGCGCTGGCGGTACGGCGACCGGTCAGCGCGTAGGTCGCGGCGACCAGGTTTTCCTCGACGGTCAGGTCTTCGAAAACGTGCCGGCCTTCCATCACGTGGAAGAGACCGGCCCGCACCAGTTCATGCGGACGCATGTCCCGGGTGGCGCGGCCGCCAAAAGCCACGCTGCCCCGGGTCATTTCGCCGTCCTCGAGCGCGAGCAGGTTGGAGACCGCCTTGAGGGTGGTCGACTTGCCCGCGCCGTTGCTGCCGAGCAGGGCAACGATCTGCCCGCGCGGCACCGACAGCGATAGGCCGCGCAGCACCTGAACGGCCTTGTTGTAAATGACCTCGATGTTGTTGATTTCGAGGACCGCGTCCACCCCGGTCACCTTATTCGACCGCGATCCAGTCGGAGGCCGGCACCATCTTCTGCGCCTTCATGTCGGCACGGTAGATGCGGCCGACCGGCACCGAGTTGCCCTTGATGGTGATCGGCACGCCAATCAGGCCGCCGGTGTCGAAGTTCTTGATCGAATTCAGCGCCGCCTTGAGGTTCTTCGCATCGAGCGGCTTGCCCGCCTCCAGCGTGCGCTTGGCGGATTCGGTGAACAGCATGGCGGTGAGGAAGCCCTGCAGGTAAGCCGTGCTCTGATACTCGGGGCGCATCTGGCGGATCTTGTCCAGCATCGGCGCCTTGGCGGAGGTGTCGTAGTAATAGCGGTAGGGCATCACGCCCATGAAACCGTCGCCGGCCTCGCCCATCTTCATCACCGTCGAGCTGTCCATGGTCCAGAAGGTACCCATGAAGTGGCTCTTCGACCCGGCCTTCTTCATCTGCGTGACGAACTCGGGGATCGGGGCCAGAACGTAGCCGTGGAAGATCGTGTAGTCGGGGTCGGCGCGGCGCAGCTTGATGACCTCGGTGGAAACGTCCACGCTGCCCGGTGCCGTCTGGATTTCGGCGGCGACGGTGAGGCCCAGCTTCTTCGACATTTCGCGGAATTCATTGACCGGATCGCGGCCGAACTCGCTGTCGGAATAGACGATGGCGACCTTGGCCTTGGGCTTTTCCTTGGCGATGTGGCGCAGCAGGATGCCGATCTGTTCCGAATAGTCCGGGCCGGCCATGAACTGGGCCGGGAACTTCTTCGGATCGTTGATCTCGGTGGCGAACGAAGCGCCGGCCATCATGATGGTGCCGAGGCGGTCAAGTTCGGGATTGATGGTGCGGCTGAAGGCGGTCGAATCGCCGTAGTAAAGGTTGATCTTGTTGCCTCCGGTCAGCTTCTTGAAGGCGGCCACCGAGACGTCCGGCTTGTAGGCAGTGTCCTCGAACACGTACTTGATCTTGCGCCCCTTGATGCCACCGGCATCGTTGACGATCTTGAAGTAGTCCTGCATCCCGGCGTTGATGCCGATGCCGGCAAAGGCGAACACGCCGGTCATGGGGATGGAACCGCCGATCACGACCTCTTCCTGCGCCTGTGCAACGGGCGCCGAGGCGATGCCGGCAGCAGCCAGCAGTGCCGTAAGCCACTTGGATAGTTTCATGTTGTCTCCTCTTTGGATTGCTATGACCGGAACGGCCACAGGTGAAAAAAACGCCGGATGCGCCGCCAGATTTCCGCCAGTCCGTGCGGCTCGAAAATCAGGAAGCCGACAATCAGCACGCCGAACACGATGGTCCGCACCGGAGCCAGCAATACCATGGCTTCGTTGGCATTGGGCAGCCAGCCGACGACCAGTTTCAGCACCTCGGGTATCAGCGTCATGAACACGGCGCCGAGAATGCCGCCGAGGATGCTGCCCATGCCGCCGACGATGATGGCCGCGAGAAAGAAGATCGACATCAGCAGCGGAAAGCTCTCCGGCGTCACCGAGCGAAAAAAATAGGCCCACAAGCCGCCGGCCACGCCGGCATAGAACGAGGACAGGCCGAAGGACAGCAGCTTGTAGCGCAGCAGCGGGATGCCGAGCACCTCGGCGGAGATGTCGCGATCGCGAATCGCAACGAAGGCACGGCCGATGCGCGTGCGGAACAGGTTGGCGGCGCCGGCCAGCATCAGCACGGTGATCGGCACGACCAGCCAGTAGAGGCGGAACTCGGTGTCGAGCGCCAGACCGAAAATCTTCGCCGGAGGCACGTTGAGGCCCGCCGTGCCGCCGGTGACGCGCGTCCAGTTGGCGAAAACGAAATGCAGGATGAAGGAAGCGGCAATCGTGGCGATGGCAAGGTAGAGCCCCTTCACCCGCAGCGAGGGAATACCCACCACCAGGCCGACCAGCATCGCCGCACCGCCGGCGCCGAGCAGGTTGAGCAGGACCGGCGTGCCCAGCTGCTTTTCCAGTATTGCCACGGCGTAGGCGCCGACACCCATGAAGGCCGCCTGGCCGAGGCTGACCTGTCCGGTGTAGCCGGTCAGGATATTGAGCCCGGTCGCGCTGGCGACGTTGATCGCGACCAGACAAGCCAGATACAGCCAGTACTGGCTGGCGACGAAGGGGAACACCAGCAGCGCCAGTCCCAGCACGCCCAGCCACGCCCATTGCGTGCGGCTGTCGAACAGCGCTCCATCCTGTGCGTACGTCTCCTTTGCGGAACCGATGCGCATCAGAGCCTCTCGATCTCGTGGGTGCCGAACAAGCCGTAGGGCCGCACCATCAGGATCAGCACCAGCAGCGAGAAGGTCGCCAGCAGCTTGAACTCCCCGCCGAGATAGGTACCGGTCCAGGACTCGACCAGTCCCACCAGCAGGCCGCCGATGAGGGCCCCGGGGACGCTGTCGAGACCGCCGACGATGACTACCACCAGCACCGAAAGGCCGAATACGCCCATGGTCGGCGACAGGCTGGAGATGCTGCCGACGATGATGCCGGCAATTGCCGCGACCATGGCCGCGACCATCCAGGTCATGGAGAAGACGCGCGGCACGTCAATGCCCATCGAATAGGCTGCGGCCTGGTCGCAAGCTGTCGCGCGCAAGGCCACCCCGCCGCGCCAGAAACGGAACACCAGCAGGACGCCGGCGATCAGCACAGCGGCAGCGAGGAAACCGTAGAAGATCTTCGGCGAAACCATGGCCTCGCCGAGCAGCACCGGATCGGACGGCATGAAATCCGGCAGGCGCAACTGGTCGGCGCCCCAGATCAGTTCCACGAGGCCGACCAGGATGGAGGAGAGCCCGACCGTAATCATGAACACCGAGATCGGCGCCTCGCCCAGCATCGGCCGGATCAGCAGGCGTTCAATGACGGCACCGAGGATGCCGCTGCCGATCACTGCCGCGACGATGCCCAGCCAGATCGGCCAGCCCATGGTCGAGGCCGCGGCGAAGAAGAAATAGGCCCCCATCATCAGCATTTCGCCGATCGCCAGATTCACCACTTTGGTCGCCTTGTAGATCAGCACGAACGCCAGCCCCGCGAGCGCGTACAGGCCGCCGCTGCCGAGGCCGGCAAGGCTGATTTCGAACAGCATCAGCCAGTCGAAGTCCATCATGCGGCCGTCCTGGCCTCGTGCAGCTTGCGCCGCAATTCGTCCACATTGCCCGAACCGAGATAGGCGCGAATCACCTCCGGGTCGGCCTGGACCTCGGCCGGTGCGCCGTCGGCGATTACCTCGCCGAAATTCAGCACCACGACGTGGTCGGAGATGTCCATCACCATGCCCATGTCGTGCTCGACCATGAGGATGGTGACGCCCCACTCCTCGCGCACGTCGAGGATGAAGCGCGCCATGTCCTCGGTCTCCTCGCGATTCATGCCGGCCACCGGCTCATCCAGCATCAGGACCTGAGGCTCCATGGCCAGGGCACGGGCCATTTCCACCCGCTTTTGCAGCCCGTAGGACAACGCCGCAACCGGCGCGTGCCGGATGTGGTCGATTTCGAGGAAGTCGATGACGCGCTCCTCGATGTCGGCGCGAAGGCGGATCTCCTCGCGCCGCGCACGGCCATAGTAGAACAGGGCGTCGAGTACCCCGGTGTGCAGATGGCAGTGGCGGCCGAGCTTGATGTTGTCGAGCACGGTCATGCCGCGGAACAGGGCGATGTTCTGGAAGCTGCGGGCGAGGCCGAGCTTGGCCCGCTTCGGTGCCGGCAGACGGGTGATTTCTTCGCCCCGGAACCGGATGTGGCCGGCGCCTGGCCGATAGAAGCCCGAGATGGTGTTGAACAGCGAGGTCTTGCCCGCCCCGTTGGGTCCGATGACGGACGTGATGGAGCCGGGCGCCACCTCGAAGCTGACCCCGTTCAATGCCTTCACGCCGCCGAAAGCCAGCGTGACATTCTCGATTTCCAGTATCGGGTTGGCGGCAGAGTCCGGCACCCGTGTCCCCTCGTCAGGTAATGAATTGCGCTGCCCGCAGGTTACAAAGCAAGCGCTTGGTTTAATTGTCGGCCGGACTTTAGCATGCTTTGGCGCCGGAAAAGCCGGACACCATGCACAGCGTTTCTGCGCGCCGTGGAACCGATGGGGAGAGCCGTAGGCCGGTTTCGCGCAGGAGGAATTCCCATGAAAAAAGCCCGCCGAAGCGGGCTTTTTTCTTTGGTCGGAAAGGCTTAGTTGGCCAGGCTCCAATCGCCGTTCTTGATTTCCAGCATACGGAAGGCGGACTGATCGAGACCCATGTGATCCGTTGCCGACATATTGACCTTGCCAGCGGTGCCGATGAAGCCCTTGGTGGCCTCGATGGCATCGCGAACCTTGGCCTTGTCGGTGGAACCCGCGCGCTTGAAGGCTTCGACCGCGATCATCAAGCCGTCGTAGGCGTGGCCGCCGAAAGTCGAGACATCCTCCTTGAAGCGGTCCTTATACGCCTTGCGGTAGCCAGTCGTGACGGGCTTCTGCGGATCGTTGGCGGCCAGTTTGTCCGCCACCAGGAGGGCGGCCGCAGGAAGACGAACGCCTTCTGCAGCGGGACCGGAGAGCTTGATGAACTCTTCCGAAGCGACGCCGTGCGCGTGATACAACGGCAGGGTGATGCCGAGTTGCTTGTAGTTCTTGTTGACCAGCGCCGGACCCTGGCCGAGACCGAAGACGAACACGGCCTGCACGCCGGCCGCGTTCTTGATCTTGGTCAGCTGCGGTGTCATGTCGGTATCCTTGGGGCCATAGACCTCATTGGCAACCAGCGTGATCCCCATCTTGGCAGCCATGGCCTCCGTCTCCTTCTTGCCCGAAGCGCCGAAGGCGCTGGTTTCGGAGAGCAGCGCGACCTTGGTCAGGTTGCGCTTCTTCATGTCGTCGAACACCTTCTCGGCGGCCATGCGATCCGTATGCGGCGTCTTGAACACCCACTTCTTGACCGGTTCGACAATGACGACTGCGCCGGCCAGCGAGATGAAGGGCACTTCCGCCTTCTCGACCAGCGGAATCATCGACATGGTGGAACCCGTGATGGTGCCGCCGACAATGATGTCCACCTTGTCGTCGTCGATCAGGCGCTTGGTAAAGCTATTGGCTTTGCTGGCATCGGTGCCGTCGTCGTAATGGACCAATTGCAACTGGCGCCCGAGCACGCCGCCTTCCTTGTTGATCTTCTCCACATAGAGTTGCAGGGTTTTCAATTCAGGGTCGCCCAGGAAAGCCGCCGGACCCGTGACCGACAGGACCGAACCGATCTTGATCGGATCGGCGGCAAAGGCTGACAGGCTGGTACCGACTGCGATTGCGGCAACAGTGACGATCTTGCGTAATGAGTGTTTGACCACGGTTGTTTCCTCCTAGTGTTATTTGAATGACGACAATTACAACTGGGTGATTCCAAGGACCATCGCGAAGCGTGCAACAAAACAAACCCAATCCGTGCCTTCCGGAAGTCGGCGCTGGCGGCACGGCGAATATCCACCAGCCACCAGACGCCGCCTGGTCAGATGCCCAGATAGGCCGACTTCACCTGCTCATTCACCAGCAACTCGGCGCCGGTACCGGAGAGAACGGTTTCCCCGGTCTCGATCACATAGGCCCGGTCTGCAATCGACAGCGCAGCCTGGGCATTCTGCTCCACAAGGAAGACCGTCTTGCCATGCTCGCGCAGACTGATGATCGCGTTGAAGATCTCCTGGATCAGCAGCGGCGCGAGACCCATCGACGGCTCGTCGAGCAACAGCAGTTTCGGCCGTCCCATGAGCGCCCGCGCCATCGCCAGCATCTGTTGCTGGCCGCCTGAAAGGGTTCCCGCGGCCTGCCTGAATTTCTGCTTGAGGATGGGGAACATGACATACATCTGCTCCATGTCGTCCGCGATCGCCCCCTTGTCGCAGCGCGTATAGGCACCCAGGCGGAGATTGTCTTCCACCGAGAGCGGCCCGAACACCTGGCGCCCCTCGGGAACCTGGCAGATGCCCAGCCGGACACGCTGGTCCGGACGCATGTGGGTAATCTCCTGCCCGGCAAAGCTCACCTTGCCCCCGCTCACCCTTTGTACCCCGGAAATCGCCCGCAGCAAGGTCGTCTTGCCGGCGCCGTTGGCGCCGACGAGTGCGACCAGCTGACCCTGCCTGACGTCGATGGTGACACCACGCAAGGCTTGAATGCGCCCGTAGTGGCTGCTCAGGTTCTCGACCGACAGCAGCACGGGATTGGCCTCGACCGCCGCCTTGGTTTCCGTAACGAGGCCAAATCCTATCGGATCAGGCGCCTGGTTGACGATGCGGGACATCAGCGAGCGAAACTCCGCACGGGCCGTCTCTCCGAATGACGGATCCGCGCTGTCCGCAAAGGCGCTATTGATTTCGTCCCAGTCCACGTCGGTCAGTATCCTGCGGGCCAGGGGAAACAGTTCGTTTTCTTCCCTCATGATGTGATTCCGCATCATCGAGATGTACGCTTCGAGGGCTGACTGAAACTCCGCAACGCCCTCCGGATAGTGATGCATGAGCGCCTTCAACTGGCTGCGCAAGCGCGCCACGATCTCGGGGCTGGCCGCATGTTCCCGCTGAAACTCCGCGATCATCTCCCTGCCCTCGTCGGTGCGATCAAGAACAGCTCTGTAAAGGAGGGCCTCCTCCTTGGGCTGATGCACCCGCTCGATATAGTGTTCGATGTAATCGAGGATCAGCCCGAACAGTTCGGCATCGGGCTTCTCGTCCGGCTTGCCCAACTGTTTGCGCAACTCCTCGAGCATCACGGTCAACTGCCACATGCTGCGATGCTCGCTGCTGATCGTCTGCAGGGCCTCGGTCACGAATCTTTCCCCAGTGCTGTTTTCATGTGTTGCTGCCCAGATAGGCGGCGATCACGTCAGGGTTCTCCCTGACTTCCCTGGCAGTGCCCTCCGTCAGCTTCTTGCCATAGTCGAGCACCAGGATGCGATCGGAAATGTTCATCACCATCTTCATGTCGTGTTCGACCAGCACCACGGTGATCTGGTTCTCGGCAACCTTGCGCACCAGTTCGTCGATCTCGGCCGTTTCGTGCGAATTCAGTCCCGCCGCCGGTTCATCGAGGAAAAGTATTTGCGGCTTGGCAGCGAGCGCGCGGGCAATCTCCAGCCGCTTCAGCGCCCCATAGGGCATCGAGCTGGCACCCAGATTCCAGTAGCTTTCGAGCCCGACAAAGCGCATCAGTTCGCGTGCCTCGTCCCTCAGCTGGCGATCACGCCGGGCAATGCCGGGAAAGCGCAGCATGGCCTTGATCAGGTTGCGGTCGAGCTGCAAATGCGCGCCGACCATGACGTTCTCCAGGGCCGTCATGTTCATGCAAATCTGCAGGTTCTGGAACGTTCGGGCCATGCCCTTCAAGGCAAGATCGTGCGGCGCAAGGCCGGCAATGGACTGGCCATCGAGGCGGATTTCTCCCTCACTCGGCGTGTAGACACCGGTAATCAGGTTGAACAGCGTGGTCTTGCCGGCGCCGTTCGGCCCGATCACCGAATAGACCAGTCCGCGATCCACCGAGAAGCTGACGTTTTGCACGGCCTTGACGCCGCCAAACGCGATGGAAAGATTGTCGACTTCGAGCAGCGCCATCAGCGGTCCTCCTGCCGGTCGCGGCCAAAGCGGGCTGCCAGCGTGGGCACCAGTCCCTTTGGCATGAAGATCATGCACAGTATGAGGATGGTGCCGAAGGCCACGGTCTCCCATCCCTCGAAGGTCGACAGCGCCTGGGGCAAGGCTGTCAGCAGCACGGCACCGATCAGCGAGCCGTAAATGGACGCCATGCCGCCGACAACGACCATGGTCATCAACTCGATGGAATGGAAGAAATCGGCAATGTTGGGACTGACGAATCCGATGTAATGGGCGGTGACGCTGCCCATCAGGCTGGCAAAAAAAGCCGACAGGACGAAGATGGCCACCTTGTAGCGCGCGACATCGACCCCCATGACTTGCGACGCAACCTCGGAACCATGCAGTGCCCTCAAGGCGCGCCCGAAGGGAGAATCAATCAGGTTCCTCGACGCCCAGAAGCTGAACAGGAGAAGCGCGGCGAGCACCCAGTACCACTGCTTTTCTCCGGAAATCTCGAAGCCCATCAGGCTGAGCGCGGCAACCGCCATGCCATCCGGCCCGCCGGTATAGGCCGCCTCG
The DNA here is from genome assembly GCA_036745235.1 of Sulfuritalea sp. Lineage (GTDB taxonomy): Bacteria > Pseudomonadota > Gammaproteobacteria > Burkholderiales > Rhodocyclaceae > Sulfuritalea. The sequence continues at coordinate 2,803 of DAIOGL010000023.1, read as the reverse complement.
TTCTTGATCACGATCGCCGTGATGATTCCCAGGCCGAGCGTTGCCATCGCCAGGTAATGCCCCTTCAAGCGAAAGATCGGCCGCGCCACGACGGCTGCGATGGCACTCGCAATTGCCGCGCCGCCTGCCATGGCGAGTATCGGATGCCAGCCGAAGTGCGTCGGCAGAATCGCCGAGGCATAGGCCCCGATACCGACGAAACCGGCGTGCCCGAGACTGATCTGGCCGGCAAATCCGATCAGGAGATTCAGGCCGAGAACGATGATCGCGTTGATCGCCATCCGTATGGCAATGTCGTAGTAGTAGTTGTTGGGCAGCACCAGCGGCAGCAGCAGCAGCACGGTGGCCAGGATCAAGAGCGGGTAATGCCGCTTCAGAGTGTTCATACCCGCTCCGTCACTTTTGCGCCGAAAATGCCGCGCGGCATGAAGAAGAGAATGAACAGAATGAGGATGAAGGGAATCGCATCCTTGTAGGCGGACGAGATGTAGCCGGCCGCCATGGCTTCGATGACGCCGACCAGCAGCCCGCCGACCACGGCACCCAGACCGCTGCCCAGACCGCCGACGACGACGGCAACAAAGCCCTTGAGGCCCAGCATGATTCCGACGTCGTAGGAAGTCAGGGTGATCGGGGTCAGCAGCACGCCGCCGATTGCCCCCAGCGCCGCGGAAAGGGCGAAACTCACGAGCAGGACCCACTGCGTATTGATGCCGACGAGTTTCGCAGCCAGCGGGTTGCATGACGTGGCGAGAATGGCCTTGCCGGCCAGCGTGCGACTGAAGAAGTACCAGAGAGCGACCACCACCAGCGCCGTTATGCCGAGCACCCAAAGGCTTTGCGGCAACAGCGTGGCGCCGCCGAGCTGGATCGGCTCGCTGCCCGAGAAACCGGGATAGGAGTGCGCGCCCTTGCCCAGCCAGAGCTGAATCAGGCCGCGAATGACCAGTGATGCTCCGATGGTGATGATGATCAGGGTCACGACCTCGGCATCGCGCGCGGGCTCGATCGCCAGCTTCTCCAGCGCTACTCCGACCAGTGCCGGAATCGCGATCGCCAGCAGGATGGCCAGCGGCATCGGGGCTCCCGCCTGCATGAAGAAGAATGCCAGCATGCCGCCGAGCATGATGAATTCGCCCTGGGCGAAATTGATCACGTTGCTGGCGTTGTAGATCAGCGTAAACCCGAGCGCCGCGAGGGCATACGTGGCCCCTACGGTGATGCCGGAAAACAGGAACTGCAGGAACTGCGACAAATTGGTTTCCCCCTTGGCCTTTCACCCCAATGGCGGCCGCTCGGGCCGGATGGCCCGATGGTCGCCTTGAGACCCTTTTTCTAATCGACGTCTATTTCGGGCGCCGGTCGATCACCCGTCGCGCCTTGCCTACCAGCGTTCTTTCCACCTTGTCGGTTTCAACGACATGAACGTCCGCGCTGACTCCGACCAGGGACTTGATATGGTGTTTCACCTCAGCGCCGATTTCACGGCGCTTCGCTTCGCTTATCGAGTCCGAAAGGTCGGCGCGCACCTCGACATAGACATCCAGCTGGTCGAGGTGGCCTTCGCGCGACACCTGCAGTTGATACTGGGCGCACAAGTTGGGGTTCTTCAGCAGGATCTCCTCGATCTGCGTCGGGAAGACGTTCACGCCGCGAATGATCAGCATGTCGTCGCTGCGGCCGGTGATCTTCTCCATGCGCCGCATGGTGCGTGCCGTACCCGGCAGGAGCCGTGTCAGATCGCGCGTGCGGTAGCGGATGATGGGCAGGGCTTCCTTGGACAGCGAGGTGAATACCAGCTCGCCCACTTCGCCGTCGGGCAGCACCTCGCCGGTTTCCGGATTGATGATCTCAGGGTAGAAATGGTCTTCCCAGATGTGGGGGCCATCCTTGGTCTCGACGCATTCGCAGGACACTCCGGGCCCCATGACCTCCGACAGACCGTAAATATCCACTGCATCGATGCCCAGGCGCTCCTCGATCTCGCGACGCATTTCGTTGGTCCAGGGTTCGGCGCCGAAGACACCCACCCGCAGGCTGGTCTGGTTCGGCTTGATGCCCTGCTTGATCATCTCGTCGGCGATGGTCAGCACGTATGAGGGCGTGCACAGAATCACCGTGGGCTTGAAATCCTGAATCAATTGCACCTGCTTTTCGGTCTGGCCGCCGGACATCGGAATCACCGTCGCGCCCAGGGCCTCCCCGCCGTAGTGCGCGCCGAGGCCGCCGGTAAACAGTCCGTAGCCATAGGAGTTGAGAATGATGTCGTCCGCGGAGCAGCCCGCGGCGCGCAGCGAGCGGGCCATCAGACCCGCCCACATGGCAATGTCGTTCTTCGTGTAGCCGACCACGGTGGGCTTGCCGGTCGTGCCCGACGAGGCATGAACACGCACTACGTCGCGCATCGGCGTCGCGAACATGCCATAAGGGTAGGTATCGCGCAGGTCGAGCTTGGTCGTGAAGGGAAATTTCGCGAGATCCGACAGCTGCTTCAAATCACCCGGGTGCACACCGGCGGCGTCGTACTTCTTGCGGTAGTGCGGCACGTTGTCGTAGACATGCTGCAACGACCACTTCATGCGCTGCAGCTGCAGCGCCTGCAACTCGTCCCGGCTTGCCTTCTCGATTGGTTCCAGACTCCTATCCTGCTTGCTCATGTTTCTTCCCCCTAGGCGCTCTGTCGCTGAGCCATTTGTTTGACGAAAGCGAGATTTTCCACGACCTTGCCCTGTATGTGTGAAATCTGATCCGGACTCAGATGGCGGAAGCGCCCCATTGCCTTCAGATACTCGGTCACCGGCAG